>JAYEFW010000208.1:8812-12479 GCA_034658795.1 Thermodesulfobacteriota bacterium | reverse complement strand
GTTATGGGTGAAATAGGAGGGTTTGGGGCGCTTTTTTCGCTCAATATTGCCGGTATGGAAAAGCCGGTTCTTGTTAGCTCGACAGACGGTGTCGGCACAAAACTTAAAATTGCTTTTTTGATGGATAGGCATGATACGGTTGGTATTGATCTTGTTGCAATGTGTGTCAATGACATTGCTGTTCAGGGGGCAAAACCGCTTTTCTTTCTTGATTATCTTTCAACAGGCAAACTGAAAACAGATGCTGTAACTGAAATCATAAAGGGAATTGCTGAGGGCTGCAGACAGGCTGTATGTGCTTTAATAGGTGGTGAGACTGCTGAAATGCCTGGATTTTACAGAGATAACGAGTATGATCTGGCTGGTTTTGCTGTAGGAATCGTAGATAACAGTAAAATTATTGATGGTTCCGAGATTCGTGCAGGTAATAAACTTGTTGGTATTGCATCAAGCGGGCTTCACAGTAATGGATATTCACTTGTACGCAAGATATGCTTTGATATTTTAAAGTTAAAAATTGATAGTTATGTGCCTGAGTTAGGCAAAACTTTGGGAGAAGAATTAATTATCCCAACGAAAATATATTCAGATATTCTTTATCGTATCTACAAAGATTTTCCTGTCTTAGGGCTTGCACATATAACAGGTGGAGGTATTGTAGATAATATCATTCGAATCATACCTGAATCCTGTAATGTTGTGATAAAAAAGGGAAGCTGGGATGTTTCTCCTGTTTTTCCATTTTTACAGCAAGCAGGCAAGATATCTGAAAAAGAAATGCTGCGCACTTTTAATAATGGTATCGGTATGATAGCTGTATTGCCTGAAGAAGTTGCCCAGGATGTGCCTGAAAGACTCAGCGCTATGGGCGAAAAGAGCTATATTATAGGAGAAATTGTTGAAAGAAAAAATTCAGATAGTCGTATTAAATGGATTTAATTACCCTTTCTTTTTATAACATGAATTACCTCCAAAACTCCCATTTCATATCTGCAATTTGTTTTATAGATCGTATAAAGATTTTTATGCCTGGTTATCGAGCAAGATATATAATTGGTCAAGCGGCTCACATTATAGCTCGCCTGTCTATCTTACTCATTATTTTGGCTGCCGTTCCTGTTTGTGTTTGCGCTGAAATTCAGGATAAATTCTTTGATGATGATTTTGCAGAACCCTGGCATATCGTTGCAGACGAAATAAACTACGACAATAAAACCGATCAATATATTGCAAAAGATAATGTAATTATAACAAAAGAAGACAGAAAACTGACTGCTGATTTTGTTCGTTTTAATTACAGCACAAAGGAGGTTCTTGCGGTTGGTCATGTAATAATGACAGTAGGCGAGGATGTTTTAATCGGTAACCGCATGGAAATGGATTTGGAGGCTGAGATTGGGACAATCTATAATGGAACTGTATTTCTTAAAGAAAACCATTTTTACATAAAGGGTAATGAGATAAAAAAGCTGGGGAAAAACAGCTATTTTGTTGATAAAGCCAGCCTGACGTCTTGTGATGGTGAAAGCCCGCCATGGAAAGTTACTGGAAGAAATCTGAAAGTTACGCTGGAGGGTTATGGTTTTATTAGCCATGCAACTCTTTGGGCAAAAAAGATGCCTCTCCTTTATACTCCTTTTCTCGTTTTTCCAGCCAAAAAAAAACGCCAGTCAGGTTTACTGCCGCCACAAATTGGATATTCAGAGCGAAAATGGGAGGAATATAATCAGCCTTTTTATTGGGCTATAAATGAAAGCTCGGATGCAACCTTTTATTTATACCACATGGGGCGTCGTGGAGACAAAGTTGCTTTTGAATACAGGTATGTTTTAGACAATGATTCTAAAGGAACTATGATGTACGACTTTTTGAAAGACAGAAAAGTTGATGACGGTACCCAATACTTTGAGGAAACAGGCATTTTGGAATCCAGTAAGGAATGGGGTTATAGATCGGATAGCGTGTTGCGACCCAATACCGACCGCTACTGGTTCAGATGGAAGCATGATCAGGCCATGCCTTTTGGTTTTTTTGCAAAATTGGATATCGATATTATTAGTGACCATGATTACCTGCATGAATTCAAAAATGGATATACAGGTTTTAAAGAAACAAGTACTTATTATTCTGATAATTTTGGCAGAGACCTTGATGAATATGATGATTCCACAAGGGTAAACAGTTTGAGCATTAACAAGATCTGGTCACAATATAGTCTTAATGCAGAGTTGCGATGGTATGATAATGTCATTAATCGACGTCAGGGGGGTATGGATACAACTTTACAACAACTGCCGCTGATCGAGTTTGATGCATCAAAACAGAAAATATATGAAACACCTTTTTATGTAGATTTTGATTCTGAATATACGTACTCTTACAGTAAGGATGGAAACAGGCTGCATCGCCTGGATTTGCATCCAAGATTTTATCTTCCTTACAATTTCGGAAGTTATTTTACTTTTGAGCCATCTTTCGGCGTCAGAGAGACAGCCTGGTATGTTGATGACTATTCAGATGGGACAGTAGAAACAAATAAGATATTGAACCGGCAGATTTATGACATAAAATTGGATCTATTTACTGAAATTTATAAGATATACAATATAAATGGAAAGAATATAAACAGAATCAAACATTCAATTAAGCCGCAAATTATTTATGATTACACACCTGAGCAGAACCAGGAAGAATATCCGGACACTATTGAGAAAAACAACCTGGTTACCTATTCAATTACAAACACTTTTACCTCAAGATCAAAGGGAAATACGGAAGAGAAAATTGAAGGGGCTGAGGATGAAGAAAATGATGAGTCGGTAAGTTATAAGTATAATGAGTTTTGCCGTTTCTTGATAGAACAGAGTTATGATATTGGTGAGGCAAGGGATGACAATCCTGAGCCGTTTTCTCCCATTTACGCTGAACTTGAGCTTTTACCTGCAAAATATTTGTCTTTGCAGGCTGATGCAGAATGGTGCCAATATGAAAATTCTTTCCTGACTCGTAATGTTGCAGTAGCTTTATCGGATTATCGAGGGGACAGGTTGTTTGTTGAACACAGATATGCACTTGATTTAAGAGAGTCTATTTATTATAATATTAATTTAAAGATGTCGGACAGTCTTGAAGTATTTGGTGAATATGAACGTAATATATATGATGGTAGTGATATAAGAACCGTTATCGGGTTTTTATATGAATCACAGTGCTGGTCTATCAGGTGCTTTTACGAAGATGAAAAGGAAAGTGACCGCAGATATGGATTTATAGTTAGTCTTTATGGGTTAGGAGAGATAGGCACCGAATTATTAGGCAGTCATGTGGAAGGAGTTCCAGGATTATCAGGCGGTCGTATGGAATGATTTCGTTGAGATAAGCAAGAAAAAAACTTGACATAAGATAATTTGTGATGTTATTTGTTCACTGCCTGAGACCAATGATTTGCTTAATTTTTAGTTGGGTTATTGGGCGTTTTAGTAAATTTTTAGTATCGTCCGTCATCCCCATTATACTGTAAAGTAAGGATGGGCTTTTAGTTATGGATAAGCAACAGGTTGTGAGGAAGATATGAGAAAGAAAACAGGAATTTTATTTTCGTTATTGGTGCTGATTATATACAGCTCCGGAGCATTGGCAGCAAATCAGGAAGGCTTTTCGCTTTCGG
>JAYEFW010000208.1:0-8712 GCA_034658795.1 Thermodesulfobacteriota bacterium | reverse complement strand
TATGGATAAGCAACAGGTTGTGAGGAAGATATGAGAAAGAAAACAGGAATTTTATTTTCGTTATTGGTGCTGATTATATACAGCTCCGGAGCATTGGCAGCAAATCAGGAAGGCTTTTCGCTTTCGGATTCCGATTGTATTAAATGTCACGAAAAACAACCTGCGACAATAGCTGCCAGCGGGAATAAGCATAAAACAGAAGTCGGCTGTCTGGATTGCCATACAGAGCACCCGCCTGACGGTAAAAATGCTATTCCTGAGTGCAGTGTATGTCATAGCGACAGCCCTCATTATACTCTTGAAAATTGCGGATCATGTCATTCAGATACTCATGCTCCTATGGATTTAAAAATAAAAGGCGAAGTATCAGCTCCCTGCCTGACATGCCATGAAAAGCAAGGACTTGAAGTAAAAGAAAAGCCCAGCGCCCATACCAACCTGGCATGTAATGAATGTCATACAGAACACCGATATATTCCAGAATGTATGGAATGCCATGAAAAACACACCGAAGATATGAACGTAGATGCCTGTCTTTCATGCCATCCAGTACATATGCCTCTCGTTATTACTTACGACCAGGAAACACCTTCGCATTACTGTGCCGCCTGTCACGGCGAGGCATATACGTTGTTGAACAATAATACAACCAAGCATAAGGATTTATCATGCGTCTATTGTCATAGAGATGTTCACAAGATGGTTCCGTCATGCATTTCATGTAAGATACCCCATGGCGAACCCCATCCGGCTAAGATGTTAAAGAAATATCCTGAATGCGGGCAATGCCATGGTATAGCCCATGATTTGAAAAATTAATGGAGGTGATGTAGATGAAGAGTGTAAAAAAGGGAGTCATAGCTTTTAGTTTTATAGCTATTGCAGCGCTATTACTTGTTGCCGTGGGATGTCAGAAGGCCGCAGTGACAGCGCCTGTTGGAGCTGAGGAAACGGCAACAACCGATGTGGCCAAGAAAGAAGAGAAAAAGGTCGCCAAACTAGCCAAGCTATATGATATTCAGCCTCAGCCTCTTCATTCAGTAGCTGAGTGTGCACAGTGCCATATTGGTGTATTTGACCGAATTAAAGATGCTGGTGGAAAACATCAGATAGAATGTGTTGACTGTCATAAGGAGTTCCATGTTTTTAACCCCAAAAAGCGTCCATATGAGACAGCTATACCAAAATGTGAAACCTGTCACGGGGTATTTCACGGCGACGGTACAAAAGAAACTCCATTAGTGGATTGTGCTTCATGTCATACAGATCCTCATGCGCCACTGATTATTCCTGGTTCAGCGTTAGGCAATGATGCCTGTATGTCTTGTCATACAAAAGAGACCAAACAGATTACTGATAATGTCAGCAGACATACAACAGAGGTTGCATGTTCGGATTGTCATCACGTAAAACATGGTTATATACCTCAATGTAATGAATGCCACGAGTCTCACAGCCCCGGTTTTGCGATGGATGATAATACTTGTATGAGTTGTCACCCTGTTCATATGCCCGCTAAGATAACCTATAGTGAGAAGGATACGTCAAATATTATTTGCGCAGGCTGCCATGATCAGGCATACGGCTTACTGCAGAATAATTACACCAAGCACACTGATGTTAAGTGTTCGGAATGTCATTCAGTACATAAGAGAATACCGCTATGCAGCGAATGCCACGGAATGCCTCATTCAAAGAAGATGATGCACGATACAGCCAAGTGCGGCGATTGCCATGGCATAGCTCATGATTTACCTGTAAATTAGTTAATCTCCGATGATAACTAATGTCTTCTGCATAATATGGTAGAGGATGAAAGTTTATACAGCCGAATCACCTTTAGTGTGATTCGGCTGTTGTTTTTTGGAACGTTCCTAAGTGTGAGATTTTGTGATTCTGTATGGCGGGCGTTTCTCCTGGTTCCACGGTCTATTGAGGAACCAGGAGAAAGAGTGATTTGGAGAGAAAAGGCTCTATCGGCCTACTGATCTTTTTTGGTGTGGCATGTAAAACAACCAGTGCCGTCGGCACTACCACCACCAGCGACCATGCCGCTATAACTCCAACGGAGCATATCGTCATTAGGACTGCCGTGCGCTCTGTGGCAAGACAGACACATAACCATATCAGTGCCGGGGACTACTGTACTAGGAAGTGCTATATTAGTTAAATCAGGTCTTGCTACAGGAACATTAGGATCGTAACCAGTGTAAGCTGCATATTCTCCATCGTTTGGCAGGACTGCGTCAGATGGATGTCGAATCCACTCGCCATTACCGTCTTGCTGAGTATGGAAATCGCCGTGACAGCCGACACAATACCTAGTCATGGTATTATCAGTCAAAGAAGTAGTACTTCCAAGATATTCGTTATGATCGGAAGCACTTTTAGTGAACTCCCAGTTACTATCTTCAATACCGTGAACACCAATTCCATTAGTATGTCCGGAAAGGAATCTGAAGTAACCATTTGCTTCTACAGCAACATCGTCGGCAGCCTGTTGAGGAGCGTGGTGTTTAGGAAGGTGACAGCCTTCGCATCCAGTAGCCAGTTCAACAGGGTCCTTTGGTGCAAACAGAGTTTTATGGCAGCTTTCAAAGCAAAGTCCACTCCCATTCACATCACCAGGCGCTCCATCTGTTAAAGCAAGATCAGCAGTCATCCCAGGAATTCCCTTTACATTGTGACCTTTAGCATCATCAGTAACAACCCACTTAAAGTTACCACCAGCCAAAGTATCAGTACCATAGGTTACACTACCAGTATTATAGACAAAAGGGGTAGTGCTAGTTGAGGTATTCTCACCAGTATGGCAACCTACGCAGCTACCTCTTGTCAGGTTGGGATACCCTCCGCCATGAAGACCACCACTGGTGCCGTCTATATCAGTGTTAAGAATCATGTGGGTGTTGTTCTGACTGTTGTGCATAGTGTGACAGTTACCGCACACACCGGTTACTCTTGCATAACCTATCCCACCTCCTCCAAGAAGCAGGGATATCATAATTGCCAAACTCCACGATAATTTTTTTCTTTTTATAAACATAGCTTCCTCCTTTTTTTAAAATCCGCAGCTTATGCGGATTTTTGTGAGTTGTTTGGTTTAATTTTCCGAATTTTGTTGATTTAAAAAAGCAAGTGTTGTGCCAGATAAGGAGCAAATGTTGCACCAGATAATATTTATTTTAACGAAGTTGGTAACATGCTGTAGCTATTGATTATTAGAACAGGCATTATATTTCATGCACTATTTATCAAATAATTATAAAATCCGATTTTAGGGGGGGGAAATTACAAAAATTTGTAATAAAAAATTACAGAAATTTGTAAAAGTTCACCACGGAACAAAAGGGGACATGGAGCCATAAGCGCTAAGTTATTTTTGCCCAAGAGGGACTGGAAAAAGATGAAGAAAAGAGTTTGAAAATCCTTTCTAACTCCCCTTTAGGAAAGAGGAAAATTAGCTATTGATTATTTCAGATAATTATGCGAGCTTCCGTTCCGAATCAAGAGAAATTAGAGACTTACTGACAATGTGCACCCTTAAAGTTACAGGCATAGGCAAATACTTTTCCGAAACAATTTTGTTTAAAGATATTTCCTTTGCATTAAACTCAGGCGATGTTGTGGCAATTACCGGCTGGAACGGCTCCGGGAAAAGCACCATGCTGCGTATTCTCGCCGGTCTTGTCAGGCCTTCGGCAGGTCTGGTTGAAATGTTTTGCGACAATAAGTCCATACCAAAAAAATCCAGGCGGCAGTATGTCGGTATGGTTGCGCCGGCGCTGTCTCTGTATGATGAATTAACCGCTATTGAAAACATGGAGTTTTTTTGCAGGGTCAGGGGTATTACCTATGATCGCAAGAGCTGCTTTAATATCCTGGAAAGGGTTGATCTGGTTAAGCACGCTGAAAAAATATGCAGAACTTTTTCATCTGGAATGAAGCAGCGCCTGAAACTTGTTCAGGCGCTTATTCACAATCCTCCCTTTTTATTGCTGGATGAGCCGGGATGCAACCTTGACAGCAGAGGAATAAAAAGTGTAAAAAATATTATTTCAGATCAACGGACTTGTGGAATTACCGTAATTGCATCCAACGAAAAGCGGGAGGTGGATTACGCAGATAGTATCATCAACCTATCTAACTGAAGCAGTTGCTATCTGGCTTCGTGATTTACGCAGCGAATTCAGAACACGTTATGCTGTGAATTCAATTCTGATGTTTGCTTTGACCACTCTTGTGGCCGTAAGTTTTTCAATAGGCTCTTTCCGCATCGAGGAATCGGAAAGACCTTTTTTATACGCAGTGCTGCTGTGGATAATACTGGTTTTTTCCGCGCTTTCAGGCCTTTCCCGTTCCTTTGTCAAAGAACAGGAAGCAGGCACAATGGATATTTTGAAGCTTTCGGCCCAGCCCCAGGCGGTATTTCTTGGGAAACTTTTTTTCAATTTGACCATGCTGGGCGCTCTGGAGTTGATTATTGTGCCGGCATTTATTCTGCTGATGGAATATGAAATCAGATTTCCAGGCTGTTTTGCGGCTATGATGGTTACCGGCGGCATTGGCCTTGGCGCCGGAACTACATTGGTGGCGGCTATGATTGCACAGGCCGATGCGCGCGGCGCTCTGTTTTCGGCCCTGTCCTTTCCGCTCCTTTTGCCTCTTATAATTACCGCTATCAAAGGGAGTGAAAGGGCTGCCTACGGCATAAGTGCAGCCGGCTGGCCGGAAGTTAAAATCGCAGCGGCATATGCTGTTATTATGATTACCGTTTCTTTATTGCTGTTTCCATTAATCTGGGAAGAATAAGGGTTATGATTTTTAAGATTTTACTGACAATCTGGATGAGCGTTACAATATTTGCGGCTTTTTTGTGCATTGAACCGGCTGCTGGTTTTCCCGGCGAGGTATCCCGCATTCTGTTTTTTCATGTTCCCACGGCATGGGTGGCGACACTGGCCTTTTTCTTATCCATGATAGCGAGTTGCGTATATTTAATCACACGAAAGGTAAATGCAGACTTTTTGGCGCAATCATCTGCTGAGCTGGGTTTCCTGTTTTGCTTTCTTGCCACGGTAACCGGTTCAATATTCGCCAAATCTACCTGGGGCTCATTTTGGAACTGGGATCCGCGGCAAACCTCTATTGTTATGCTTCTGATGATCTATGGCGCCTATTTTGTTCTCAGGTCCGCGGTGCCTGATCATGAAAAAAGACGTGTGTTTGCCGGAGTGTACTCGATTCTTGCTTTTTGCACAGTGCCGTTTCTGGTTTTTATCGTGCCCAGGATCACGAGTTCTTTACATCCTGAAGACACATTAAATCCTGCTGGGTCCGGCATGGACACGAAAACCCTGATACTGTTTTTGAGTTCATTATTTGCATACACCGGTTTGTTTGTCTGGATGCTCCGGTTAAAAGTGCGTATGCTTAAAATAATGGATAAGGAACGTGGACGAATTAACTTCCTCAAGTAGGCGCACAGATTTGGGTCGAATTTGTTCGATCTCAGATCACAAAAGTTGATGGAATAGCGGGCTATTTTGATATTTTTGTGATCTGAGATCGGGCAAAGGTGGCCCGAAGCTGTGATGCATAGTTGAGTAAGTTAATTCGTCCACGTTCCTTAGGTTATACAGTGCCGAAGGGTTGCATAACATAGCTTTTAGGACGTCCGACGTCATCAAGAAAGGAAAAAAATAAATGAAAAATGGTCTTGGTTTTGTAGCGGCTGTTAATCTTATTATATGGGCAGGCATTACTTTATATCTGTTTGTTCTGGACCGCAGGCTAAAAAAGCTGGAGCAGAGGTCAGGGGACGGAGATCAGGGGGCAGGGATGGATGTACATTATGAAAAATAAAGCTTACATAATCGGAGCCGTTATTATAGCTTTTGCGATGTTTATGGCTATGCGTTCATTTAAATCCACCCTTACCGCATATGTCAGCGTCAGCGAGGCCAAAACAATCAAAACTGCTGTGCAGGTGGCCGGCGTAGTGGTCAAAGGTTCCACACGATATGATTTGAAAAGCAATAATCTTGTTTTTACACTTAGAGAAGATGGTGGGGATGAGATGCTGGTCGAATATAACGGCCCAAGTCCTGGAAATTTTAATGACGCCACAAAAGTTGTCGCTATTGGCAAATACGAACTAGACAGACAGGTCTTTATGGCCGTGGAATTGCTGGTTAAGTGTCCCACTAAATATGAACAAAGGGTTAAGGGCTCGGTCAAAAATAACTTGGCATTTTTGCATCCCGACTTCACAATATCTTTAACCGATCTTCAATCGCAAAAGTCCTCGAAATAGCTCGCTATTCCTGCGGTTTTGCTCAATCAGATCAATTAAATCTACGGCAAATTCGGGCGCAAATTCTACCAAGTTATTTTTGACCGAGCCCTAAAGGAGAAGAATGAATAATTTTGGCGATATATTAATATGGTTGGCGCTTTTTGCCTTGTCTGTATCATCTGCCGGTTACATTGTGTTGTGCCGCAAAAAGGAGCATAAAGCGGCCCGAATGGTTGCCCGCATAGGTTTTATCTCCTTTGCAGCTTTTATGACTATAGCATCGATCCATTTGATGCTCCTGATACTCAATCATGATTTTACATACAGTTACATTGTCCAATATTCGTCCCGCGATCTTTCGTTGGAATATTTAATCAGTTCCTTTTGGGCAGGACAGGAAGGAAGTTTTCTTCTATGGGTATTGCTCGGGTCGTGGCTTGGCCTGCTGCTTATGTTCAGAGCCAGGAAGATGGAGCAGCATGTCATGCTCATCTACAACCTGAACAACATTTTCCTTACAATCCTGTTGATAAAGCAAAGTCCTTTTAACCGGCTCCTCTTTCCTCCTCCTGATGGTCAGGGACTTAATATGCTTCTGCAGGATCCATGGATGGTTATCCACCCGCCTATAGTGTTTTTGGGTTATGCAGCATTTGCCGTGCCCCTTGCCTATGCAGTCACCGCCATGTGGAAAAGAGAATATGACGCATGGATTAAGCCGACCCTGCCATGGACGCTTTTTGCCTTTGTAACTCTTGGAGCTGGAATCATTATCGGTGGCTACTGGTCGTACAAGGTACTGGGATGGGGTGGATACTGGGCCTGGGATCCGGTCGAAAATGCGTCTCTTTTGCCGTGGCTGTTAATCATAGCGCTGATACATGGCATGCTTTTGCAGTATAAACGCAAAAAATTGTACAAAACGAATTTCATATTAGCTGTTTCCTCCTTTATTCTGATAATATATTGCACCTTTTTGACAAGATCAGGCGTTTTGGCCGATTTTTCAGTGCATTCATTTGCGGATCTCGGCATCACCGGCTGGCTGGTTTTTTTCATACTTGCATTTCTGATCATCTCTCTTGGTCTTTTCTTTTTACGGCTAAAAGATATGCCTGCATCAAAAAAGGGAGATAAGATTAACTTCCTTTCCAGGGAATTCGGTCTTATATCCGCAATTATCTTGCTTTGTGTTTCCACAATACTTATCGGTCTTGGCACGTCCGCGCCTCTAATTACAAGAGCGCTTGAAAAAGCCTCAAAGGTGTCAATGCAATATTATGTTGACACTACTTTGCCTCTGGGTATTCTTATAGCCTTTGTTCTGAGTATTTTCCCTCTGATGACCTGGGGTAAAAACAGCTTTTCAAAGCTTACGCCAAGATTAATATCTGTAATCGTATGCGCATCTGTCTCAGGAATCATAACTCTTGTAAGCGGCTATCGCGGTATCGGAGTTTTACTTTTTTCAATGTTCGCAGGAGCCGCCACGTGTATCAATTTCTTTTTGGCAGCGCAACTCATTAGAAAAAAAATTACGTTTTCCGGCGCTGCAATTGCTCATTTAGGCGTTGGCCTGATGTTTATCGGTTTTGTGGCATCCTCTGTCTATGACAGCTCAGATAAGGCGCTGCTGAAACAGGACAAGGCGCAAAATATTATGGGTTACGAATTTACATTCTATACCCCAGAATTTTTAAAGGAAGGGAAAGGCTTTCGCCTGAGCCTGCCGCTAAACGTAAAAAAAGGAGAGTCTCAATTTGCTGCGCTTCCCGATATTTACGCCGAGCCCGGCAGCAATGGCCAGACAAATCGTTTTATCCATCCGCATATCCAGCGCGGCTTGCTTGCAGACCTTTACATAGCGCCTGTAAATTATGACTCCGGCAAAAAGGAGTCAGGCTTTAACAAACAGATCATACTGAAAAAGGATGACACTATCCAGTTGCAAAACTATGAGCTGACATTCACCGGTTTTGAGGTGTCATCCATGATGGGCGCCGCCGACTCTGAAAATAAAGACATGACTGTCAGCGCCAATATTCTTGCCTCCTACAAGGGTGGAGATCCAGTAAACCTGAAACCGGTAATAATCATGGGCCGGACAAAAAGCCCGTCCGGCAATGTTAAACTGCCTGGACCTAAGGAGGCCTATCTTGACCTGGCCCGCATAGACGCTACCACCAAAAGCATCATTCTTGTTTACCACGAGCATCCGGATGCTGCATCAGAAGAAGATGCTGCAACGCCTGCTTCTCTTTTAATAGATGTCAGCGTCAAGCCGGGCATGACATTGCTGTGGGCAGGAGTTTTTTTATTACTTTTGGGCGGGAGCATCGCAAATGTCCGGCGCAGTTAACCCAATCTGCAGAAAATCGAGGTTTTTTGTTCAGATACTATAGAACCTAAAACGT
>JAYEFW010000207.1:0-2980 GCA_034658795.1 Thermodesulfobacteriota bacterium | reverse complement strand
CTTCTTCCCCGGCAAAAAATTCCAGCGCCTGCACCGGATAGTCCAGAATCAGGTTCTTGAAATTCTGATCATGCATTATCTCTCCAAACCACGGCAAGCAAAGTCGTCTACCTCTGAATCTGCTCTTACGACCTCCGTTCCCAAGCCTCCTGGTAAACCGTTTCCAGAAAACCACATCCCTTCCACTTGGGGTAAAAATGTAAATGATCTTTTCGTGAGTAATTACCCAAAACAGCCTTGAGCGAAAATGGGTAACTTAAATTTTCAGTGAAATTCCGTGTTGTTCCGTGGTGAACTATTACCCAATTTCAATTTTCAAGCCGTGAACGGCTACTAACTTTATTCACCAATTACTGTCAAACCAGTCGGCTCACTAGGAACTTTCGAAATATCGGAACCACAATACTTTATGGTTAAAACAGGCCTTTGATCCTGGCTTAAATACTCAGTTGGTCTGAAATAGCGATTGCTGTCTGAAGCAGCAGTTGTGTCGGAATTTAGCATAAGGCCAAAGTTAGTGGAAGAATTGTCCACCCATTCTTGAACCATTTGAGTAATATTCCAATTTTTATATCCGGAAGTTTTATCAACTATTGTGCTGGATTCAGCGGATGCTATATCCTGTTCACCGCCATTGGCACCACCGGTCCAACTATTGCTGCCATTATAGGTGTTCCACGTACAAGATGATATGTCAGGATTATGAGTTATGATCTTGTGTGCTGTAATTTCATAATTGCCATCTCCACTGTAAGTATGCATATAAAGGCTTAAAGTAGCCTCTTGAATAATAGTATCTTGTGGAAGTGCTGAAAGATCCCATTTCATTACAATCCTATTCGCAGCAGTATTAATTGGCCAGGTATAGGTGTTTAGAAATTCTGAATTACTCGAATAATTTACTCCTGCTTCACCAGCGTTGAGGTAGGTATCCTTACATGTCTGAGGAAAGTCCGCACCTGATATATCCCCAAATATTTTTGTATACACATTTGCATACGGAGTTGCACTAATATGCGCAGCTTTTGAATAATTGCCATCTTGATCATAAGTGAATGCTGAAAAATAATAGGTGGTACCATTTAATAGACCTGTGATTGTATAAGTGTCACTTGCACCGGGAGGAGTAGTTTTATTGCAGACCTCAATTCCGTCACTATTGTTTGCGGGATATGTACCATCTGTTCTATAGCGAATCATTGTACCTTTAAAATCACTATCTGTGGGATTAGTCCATTCTAAGACCACCTGCCCGTCACCAACTTGTTTTGTTAAATCTGTAACATCACCCGGAGGGGTTGTATCATCACCTTTTTCTCCGCTACCAATGGTAATTGGCCCATAACTGTTACTTACATTACCATCTGCATCCACAACGAATACGTAAACATTTTCTCCGTCTGCAAATGACCCCTGGTTCGCAGTTATTGTGATGGAAGTATCTAACCATGCGGAAGGTATTTGTATTTCTCGATGTGTGCAGTTAGCCCAAACAGAGTTATCGCCAATTTCTATTCTAGCCGAAGTATTATCGAGATAA
The DNA here is from genome assembly GCA_034658795.1 of Thermodesulfobacteriota bacterium. Lineage (GTDB taxonomy): Bacteria > Desulfobacterota > Desulfobacteria > Desulfobacterales > ETH-SRB1 > B13-G4. Next base: position 1,440 of record JAYEFW010000207.1, on the reverse strand, counting down.
AAGTCATCTACCCAAAAATACCAGTCTTCGCCTAATACTGTCGGATTGACAGCATTATGGGGTGTAAAAACACTATTAAGACCATCGGTAATTCCATTTCTGCGTGTTATTACTGATTGGTTATCCCAGATGAGTGTTAGATTGTTCCAAACTTGATACGTTCCGTTAGCCACGCCAGCATCAGAACCTTTCCAATAATTCTCAATCTTGTTCCAATTATCAGGCGGCAGAATGGATTTGTAACCAATATATTCCTTATTGGTCTCAATACCATCGTGATAATGCATTGAATACTGAAGACCATACCAATAAGAATCATTAAAATTAGGAGCAGGAGAATAAACGCCACCAGGAGCAGTTACTCTTGCTAATTTCGTAAACATCTTTCCAGTTGCTCCTGGCTCTTTACTCCACCGCCACCTATAAGTAAGATATATTTCGTCGGATTCAGTGAAATACTGATAAGCCATCCCAAATTGGTTGTGGTCATCACCTAAATATTCCTTGGAACAAGCGTTATATGATGATCGTGTACCTTGACCATACTTTTGGTCTGTATCAATTTCTACAGGATTGTCATCATGGTAATTTGTCCAATCACCATCTTCTATATTATCACTGTCACTTCCCCACTCAAAATCGTCCCAGATAAGCGGGGCAGCAGGAGTTTTTGAGCCAAAGGCAATTCCAGATATAATCACACTATTCCCATGATATAAACTCCCGGAAACTGAATTTATTGTAGGAGCTGCAAAACCCACACCTCCACTAAACAGGACTAAAATAATAACGAATGATAAGGATACAAATATTTTCATAATCTTTAACCTCCAGTTCTTACATTGATTTGGATTTATGGCTCATTGCAAGCAAAGCAAATTTTATGCCAAAAACTACCTTGGGGCGCCTCCTCCAGAATTGCAAAATAATAGTATCAGAGGAAAGGGTCTTATTTTATTAAGCCTCTCCCCCAAGCCAGGTACTCTAACTGCGGTTTTCTACTAGTGTTACTGGATATTCGATATAAGACAACTGTTTTCGGTCAAGATATGAGAATTTATTAAAGATTTTTTAAAAAAATTACCACAAAGTGCAAATTTTGTGTTTTTGTTTGATTTCCATGCAACCATCAGGAATGCTGCGTCAGCGGGTGCATCGTCCCCGTTAACAGGCGATAAATGCAACCTTAACATCCCCCCTCCAACATACTTAAAAAATGGGTGACCACGCAAAAATCACCTCTATTGCCATCGACCGTGGTTTTATGGATGGCACTTTATTGTGGTGGATTAATTCCGAAGGAATAATCTTTTCTGAAGTTTCCCATTTTTTAATTCGGGCGGCTAATGCGCGCGCTACAACCTAATTTCAAAATTGGTAATAATATCAAATAGTTAGGAAAATTTCGGCGCCCTATAACCTATTGATTTTATTGCAAAT
>JAYEFW010000206.1:0-2987 GCA_034658795.1 Thermodesulfobacteriota bacterium | reverse complement strand
TCAAGAAGAGCTATGCGAACTTCTTTTAGACCCTCCTCTATATTTTTTTCAGTTAATTTGCCGTGCCCTTTTAGCTTTTTAAATACTAAATCGAGCTTGTCGGTCAGATTGTCAAACATATTACACCAGGTTAAGCGCCTAAATAATATTATTATCAATTCTCTAAAAGAGTTGAAATTAATATCTATCAAATGTTATGTCAAGCAAAAATAATCCATTAACAAAGTATAAATAATGACAAGTTCAACAAACAAAACAGATATTAAAGAGTTAACCGGAGAACAACTGGCTTCATGGCTTGAAGATCGTGACATAGAGAATTATCGCGCAGGACAGATTCTTAAATGGATTTACAATCGCCAGGCAGACACATTTGATATAATGACAAATCTTGGGAAAGAGATCAGAAAACTGCTTTCCCTTAATTTTACTATTAACCGACTTGATATAATTCAAATTGAAAGATCGCAGGATGGTTCCAGAAAATACCTTTTTAGACTTGAAGACGGAAATCATATTGAGAGCGTGCTGATCCCGGAAAAGGATCATTATACACTTTGCATATCAAGTCAGGTGGGCTGCGCACAGGGTTGCAAATTTTGTCTTACCGCAAAAGGCGGTTTTGTGCGCAATTTATCAAAAAGTGAAATAGTAGCTCAGGTACGAGATATCTTAAAAGATCAAATTAGCTCAAAACGCATTACAAATATTGTTTTTATGGGAATGGGAGAACCCCTGGCTAATCTTCAAAATGTTATAAAAGCTATTCACACTATTACTGAAGCTGATTTTGGACTTGGATTTTCAAGCCGCAGAGTTACGGTCTCAACAGCGGGTCTTGTATCAAAGCTTTCTGCCCTGGGGAATGAAACAAGGGTTAACCTTGCAGTATCATTAAACGCAACAGATAATAAAACTCGTGACTTTCTTATGCCTGTAAACAAGAAATATCCAATAGAAGAGTTGCTTGATGCATGCCGCAGGTATAATTTAAGACCGGGCAGCAAAATAACGTTCGAATATATTCTGATAAAGGGAATAAATGGTTCAGCAGAGAATGCAAACCAGCTTGCTGAGCTGCTGAAAGAGATACGCTCAAAAATTAATCTTATACCCTTTAATGAACACGAGGGCAGTGACTTCAAGCGACCGGAAGAATCAGTAATAAGTAATTTTAGGAAAATTCTGAATAGAAAGGGCTGTACTACTATGGTCCGCCGCAGCAAGGGCGAGGATATATCGGCAGCATGCGGACAGCTCAGCGCAAATGCAAAGAATTAGAGTAGCCGTTCACGGCTTGAAACTTGGAATTGGAAAGTAGAAATTAGGGAGAGATTAAAATAGAAATTGGAAATTGGGAAGAACAGTACAAAAGCATGAATGCCCAATTTCCAATTTCTAATTTTAATGTTCCGTGAACGCTTACGAATTATATTAAGAGCTTTTTGACTTCTTCCGGAGATATTGCTGTTACTTTTATTATTTCACTTCCGCACGAGTTAATAACGTGCGCATCAACCTTTGTATCGTCCGGTGCTTTGCTGTAACCGGCGCAGATTGATGCCGCCTTTATGATAATGTCTTTACTTGCTCTGTGCGGTACCAGAACTATCGGGCCTGGGAAATCTTTTACTTTTATAACAGTATCCGTAGATGGATTGTGGTATTTTATTATTTTTTCGTTATCCTGTTTGGTACGTCCTATAATTAGTTTTGTATTATTGTCAAAACGAAGATGTCTGCCATACTTCAACAGATGCAGTTCTTTTTCAGTGTATGTGCTCTGGTGTCCCAAAAGATCCTTGAGGCGGGCTGAATATCCTTTATCAGTAAGAAGACAGCCTCCTGCCGGATTAGGATATTCTGTAATACCGAATTTTTCAGCAAGTTTTATCTGGGGTTTGCGTGATCTTCCGGAAATATCGAGCAGCAGCTCTCTGTTTACGAGACCTTCTTTTTCAGGAATGCTTAAAGGCAGCCTTTTGGCGCTCAAAGGCCGAAGTATATAGCCGTCAATATCCGAATGTTTCTCCACATAACGTAGAGATGATTTAGTCTGAGACATTGGGCGCTGGCCAAGCACTTCGCCGCTGAAAACAAAATTAAAGCCTTTGTTTTTCATTATTGTGCCTGCAAGTCTGAACATTAGGGCATGGCAGTCCATGCAGGGATTCATATGCTTCCCATATCCGCATGGGGGTTTTTTCAGCATTTTAAGATAGACCTGAGTGATATTTTTTATTGTTATAGGTATTTTTGTTTTGTATGCAGCCTGCCGTGCCTTTGCTGATGAGAAAAATGGTGTTTCAAAAGATATCCATTCAACCTCTATACCCTGATCGTGCAGAATTAGCGCCGACAGGACGCTGTCCAAACCACCTGAGCTTAGACCCAATGCACGAACTTTTTTTAAAGATAATGTCATAACAATACAAGATAGTGATGAATATTAAAACACGTTCAGATAAGATTCGTAAGATACTAAGAATGACCTTTCCAAATGTCAAGACACAGCTTAAACACAGAGATCCCTTTGAGCTTCTTGTGGCAACCATGCTTTCCGCCCAGTGTACAGATAAACAGGTTAATTCAGTAACAAAAGAATTATTTAAAAACCTGAAAACTCCTTACGATTTCGCAAATGCCTCCAATAAGACAATTGAAAAGTTGATCCGTCCAACCGGTTTTTTTCGGAACAAGGCAAAAAATATCAAAAACAGTTCGAGGATATTGATTGAAAAATACAAAAGCAATGTTCCTGACTCATTGGATGAATTGATAACGCTACCGGGCGTTGGGCGCAAAACAGCAAATGTTGTTTTGGGCAGTGCTTTTGGAATTCCGGGGATAGCTGTGGATACTCATGTGGCAAGGATTTCAAAAAGACTTGGCCTGACGGAAAACATAGACCCTGTTAAAATTGAGTTTGATCTTATGAAACTAATTCCCAAAAAGGACTGGAGCGACTTTTCATTGCAGCTTGTTTA
>JAYEFW010000205.1:0-2992 GCA_034658795.1 Thermodesulfobacteriota bacterium | reverse complement strand
AACTGCTTGCCAAAGTTGAAAGACTGGAAAAACTTAACCGGAAATTCAGATCTTCGACATCTCAGGAACAAGAGCTGGAAAAAGAAAATCTTAAAAAGCGTTTCAAAAAAGTCAGCAATAGTTTAACGGCTGTCAAATGGAAAAAGAAAGCTTTAGCCTTATGGGACAACGGAGAATATATTGACCCCATACAAGCATTAGGGTATTTGAACAAAGCTATCCATATCAACCCCTATGATGCAGGTACTCACATTGATAGAGGAATCGCCTATGCGAACATGGGCGATATTAACAAAATGTGTTCTAATTTTCGGAAGGCTTGCGAGCTGGGGAACTGTACAGCTATAACCTCGGTTAAGAAAAACGGTGATTGCCGGTAAAAATGGAAATAGATACCTCGGAAGGTCATAAATTTTCTCGTTCCCATGCTCCAGCGTGGGAATGCATACCATATAGGTTGCCACTGTTGAATAATAAGGGCTCGATAAACAAGAACAACTGCGGGAAAGACCATGATGAAAAAGCCAGGCGACTGAAATGAAAGGGAGGTGACGCATATGAAGCACGTTTATAAAGGGATTATTGAAGGGAATGTGATTCGACTTGAGAATCCTATAGAACTTCCTCAAGGAACGCCTATTCTTGTCAGTTTTACCACGCTATATAAAGAACGACAAGACGCCATCAAGCAGAGACAATTGAAATTCCTTGAACAAGGGTTTCATTTAGGAAAAAAATTGTATTCAAGCAGAGAGGACTTACATGCCCGATAGATTGATTGATACAAATATCCTTGTGTATGCTTATGATATTTCTGAAGGCACAAAACATGACATTGCTAAAGAGATCTTGAAACAGATTTGGCAAGATGGAGGAGGCGTCGTGTGTGTTCAGAACCTGATGGAATTTTTTGTTGTGATCACCAAAAAAGTTACATTTCCCATTCCTGTTTTCGATGCCAAAATGATCATTGATGATATGACGAAATCCGATAGTTGGCGAGTCATTGATCGGGACATCAACACGTTCTTGAAGGCAATGGATATTGTCTCGCAGCATGCTGTCCATTTATGGGATGCGACGATTATTGCATCTATGAAGGAAAGTGGCGTCACCCATATTGTCACAGAAAACACATCAGACTTTGAGGAAATTCCAGATATTTATATTATTTTACCATTCTAAAAAGACAAGAGCAAGGCGTAATGTGCGCAATAGCAAGCTATTTCAAGCCTGAGCAACACAGCCATTGGTGTTCATTGTCGGCGAAAAATCATAAGTTATGACCTTTCGAGGTATAGATACTTTAAAAGTCGTAGTCTCTATTTTGAAAGCACATCAATAGCTTCATAAGAAGTTTTAATTGCCCCATGTCTTTTGATTATGAATTGTTTTTTCTTAAAAGCCTCTACTTTTATATCATGCCGATTTCCATCGAATATAAAAACAATATTTACTGAAATATCATCATTTTTATTTATGTCCAAATAAAACTTTTTGCTGATTTTTTCCCCGATCTGCTGCTTACTTTTAATAGCATCCCAGCTCCCTGCCCTGCAAGAAGCAATGATTTCTATACTTCCGGACGATATAATATCATTATAAAATATATCTTCTTCCTTTATTGCATAAGTTTTACCATTTATTATACATTTTTGTTCTGCTGGATAATAACCCGAATACAGCGATCCCCTGCTATATCTATAATATGATCCGTATCGATATGTATGCCTGTAATAGTTGTCCTTTTCTTGATAAGTGCTTCCTTTATTTATCGCCTTAACCAATAAATGTGCTTTCTTTACTTCTTTTATTCTATGGTCGCCTTTATTAGCGAGATATTCCTGAAAATCCGAACTGTCTAATGTACATTCCTTTTTTATTGAACATATAATAGTATTATTCGCATCTATTACATTTGATAAGATTTCAAAGTCGCCATGATAACCTTTAATTACATGAACATCGATAATACAATCTAAGGCGGGATCACCTGAAGAAGTTACTATAAATTGATGTAGCTGCTCAAAACCACTTTTTATATAACCATAAAGATAATCGGATAAATATGGTTCATCAAAGTAATTGCTGCTGACTTTACAAATGTGAACTCTCATTGTTCGTTTTTTATCAAAATCATAAAATTGCTTTGCAACAGCCAATTGCAACTCATTACAAATTTGAGGTAATATCTCAATTTTTTTTTCAGCCTTATTTTTTATATCATTATCTATAGTATCCTTTTGTAGAGTTTTAGATGCAACACACGAAAAAAAATGGATTATACAGCTACACAAAATTAAACATAATATAATTTTTTTCATATATTCCTCCCTCAATTTGATTCCTGTTAAATTCCCCTTTGAAGGTGGAAGTAACGCACAATTGTAAAAGAAAAAATGCTTTAATTAGAATTGCAGACAACCTGGACTCAACTTGCTTTGATATTTTACTATAGATTTTTAGATAATTATCTTCCTGTTTTTTCTATTACAAAATTTATTATAATAATTTTAAAATCTCTATCCCTTAAATATTGAATCAGCTCGTTATGTAAAGGAACTGTCGCTATAAGTATGTTGTTGAACTCTGAATCTGCAACCAGAAATCCCGGTATGGTTAACGAAATATTATATTTTTCAGGCCTTTTCGCAACAAAAAACATTGGATCGATTGTGTAATCAAGCCCAATGCCTTTAAGAAGTTTTTGTATAACAGTATCTATATTATCTTCTATATCTATCCGGACGACCTCCATGCCTGCCCTTTTAATAGCGCTTATTGCCTCACCATAAATATTTCCGAAGTCAACAATCAGTCGAGCATCATCTTTTAACGATATGAGGTTTGATAAGGCTTCAACCTGAATCCCTTCGTATGGAAATGTAATCTTTATATTCTGCTCATAGTTATAACCCATTACTTTAAGCAAATCATTAACAATGTCTTTTGTTTCCAGAGTGTTGATAAAGATTATATTTTTATCGGATTG
>JAYEFW010000204.1:0-3002 GCA_034658795.1 Thermodesulfobacteriota bacterium | reverse complement strand
AATTCTACTTCCTTTGACACGCCCCGTCTTCCGATAACCACGGTGCCGAATCCTTCGCTTTCGATTATTCCCATTATTTCATGAGCAATACTGGTGCCCATGCTGCAGATAAGTGGAGGGCTTTTGAGCGGAGATTTACAGCTTTCTATATAGCGGCTAAAGATTTGCTTTTCTGAAATGCCTTTATCGCAAAGTATCTTCCGGGCCTTGGCCATGAAATCCAAATAGGCCACCTGATGTTTTTTGCAATCGGTTTTCCAGACCTCTTCAGTTTCAAACAGGTCCCGGTCCGGAAAACGTTCAATTGTTAAGAGTTCAATATGAAATCCTTCACCGCCGCCCAAGATATCCCCTGTGTATTCGACGGCCCGCAATGAGTTTTCCGAAGCGTCAAGAGCAATGAGAATTTTTTTCGGGTCCATGGTTTCCTCCTCTTAAAATCGTTTTCCCCAGACGTTGCCCCGTGTGCCGTTTCGTTAGGAACACAGAAGGTCCAGACACGGTTTCAGGTCGCCAAGTATTTCATCAACGGTATCATAAAACACATCGGTTCCCCTGGAAAAATGAAGTAAAATGTTGTTCAATCTTTCCGGGATATAGGGATAGATTTTGCGCAGGTTGAGGAGGCGATGGTGAAAAATGATTGAAAAGTCGTCCTCGGTCAGACCTGCAAGATCTTCTTTCGTGAATCCTCTTTCCAACAGATAGCCTACAGTGCAATCCCCTTTGCCTGTGATAAAGGCAAGAATGCCGCCCAACCCGAACAGGTCTAAGGCAAAAGGGTTTTCATAGAAATCAAATGAATAGTCAAAGTCGATCCAGCGGTATTTATGTGTCTCGGATTCGATCCAGATATGATCACGGCGAATGTCTCCATGCTTTTCCCCATGGCTGTGCATAAACCCTATAGCCTCGCATGCACCGATGAATTTTTCTAATATCCCGGGGAAATGTTTTCGAAAATAGGTCTCATGATCTTGTTCAATATTATTGATTACTATGTCCAGACTTTTCCCTCTGATAAGGTCCAGCACCCTGACATTATTATTCTTTTCATCATGGTATGAAACTCCCTGCATGAACCGCATGTCACCTCTTACCAGGTCAAGTATTCTGGATTCTTTTCCAGGGCTCCGATGGCAAAGAATTTCAACCTCGCCAAGCTTTAAGGAGAATTTTTCATAGAAAACCAGTTTTATGATTTTTCGCTCACCAGTTTCCAGGTGCCTGCACCTCTTGACCCAAAATTTTGGGTCTTCAATCCCGAACCGGCGCTCTACTTCATCCCTTAGGACCATATAATGAAGTCCATTAACACAAATAACATCCCCATAACCGATATCCATGAATTCAGTTGTGTCGTGATATATTTTCCCACAATATCTGATGGGAAAATTAGGATAATATTGTTTAACAAGATTTCTGACATCCTGTGACATACGTCTTTGCTCCTGCTGCCCATTCTCAGAATATTTAAAACACCATGGATGGACTTTTTCAACAGCCTGAAAATAATGATTATTAGTATATGAACCGCTTCAGTTGTCTACGGATAATAGCCTTTTCTCAATTTTCCCACATAATTAGTTTATTATATTTGGAGGGGCTGCGCAAAGGAAATGTTTGATTTTTTGGCATCCTTCATTTATTGGTTTATACTTTTGAAGAAGCTCACGCAAAGGCGCAAAAAAAGAAATGAAGAAAAACTTTGGTAATATCAGGTATTGCCAAACAGTATAAGCATAACAGTTAAATTGGTTTTAGCCAAAAATGGCTGACAGAACTTTGCATCTTTGCGTGAGATTGTTCTTTTTAGAAAAAGTATAAACTACTTTTGGTATTAAATGAAGGATGCCGATTTTTTTGTTCATTCATTCTGTCCTTGACAAAAATGAGGAGTTGTAATAAAAAAGTCTATGTTGTCGTGTCTTTGCTTTGGAGGGATTACCTGACATTACAGCATCATTTGATTAGATTTTTTGTAAGCGTTCACAGGGCACCGCATCTGCTTTGTTGTCGGGCACTTGAAGTACAGGGAGTACGTCTGCGTACCCTCCGCCTCGCATCTGCAGCACACTGTAAACGCTTACAGTTCGGTGGTTTGCGGTAAAACGGGCGTTGTAATCCCGTGAACGGTTACGATTTTTTTTGATTCTAAGTGTTGAGAGAATTAGGGGATGGTAGGCTGTATAGCTAATCCTCCGAAATTAGTGAAGATATATTGATCTTTTACAAATAACATAAAAGGAGACAAAAACAAATGGCATTAGTACCACCACATGGAGGAAAGGGTTTAGTTTGCAGTTTACTTACCGGTTCGGACTTAGATGCAGAAAAGCAAAAGGCCGCTGGGCTTAAAAAGATTCAAATCTCGGCCCAAGCAAAAGGCGACCTGATTATGATGGGTATCGGCGGTTTCAGTCCCTTGGAGGGTTTCATGAACCAGGCTGACTGGAAGGGAGTTTGTGAAAAAATGCTTCTTGCCGACGGTACGTTTTGGCCAGTCCCGGTAATGCTCACTGCTTCCAAGGCCGATGCAGACGAAATCAATGTCGGCGACGAAATCACCTTGGAGAGGGAAGGTGAGATTTACGCCACTATGAAGGTCAATGAAAAGTTTGAGATGACCGACGAAGACAAGAAATGGGAATCAGAGCTGGTCTATAAGGGCGAGGGCGAGGACAGCCAGGGTGACTTCATGAAGACCGCCCTTGAGGATCATCCGGGCGTGCAGATGGTTATGGCACGCAAGCCAATATGCCTGGCCGGTCCTGTCAAGGTCCTTTCCGAGGGTGAATATCCGACCGAGTATAAAGACATTTATCTCCGGCCGGCCCAGACCCGCGAAATATTTGAGGAAAAAGGCTGGAGCACGATTGCCGCTCTGCAGCTCAGAAACCCCATGCATCGTTCGCATGAATATCTGTGCAAAATCGCGGTTGAGGTATGTGACGGTGTTATTATCCATTCCCTGATCGGAAACCTGAAACCAGGTGACATCC
>JAYEFW010000203.1:0-12551 GCA_034658795.1 Thermodesulfobacteriota bacterium | reverse complement strand
GATAAGATAACCGATACCTATCTGCTGCACTTTCTTTCATCCCCCCTTACAACCCTTAATACCGATCTTTCGTTGAATCACACGGTATCAAAAGAAGACGGCGAAACCCAGTCAAAAAGCTCATCCGCTTTGTTTCAGATATCAGCAAAACTCCGTGAAGGCGCAGATCTGAATATGGATGCAAACATCACCCATTCGGAAAATCTTGCCAGTCAATCCGAAACAACCATCAAGTCTATTAACTCAGAGCTGCGTCTTGAACTCACCCGAATGTTGACAGCCGAAATTGAGTATGATACATCTTGGACGGAAACACAACAGTCAGAGCCGGACGGTGATACAACGGGCAAAATCTCCAGTGCCAGGGTCATACTTTACTGGCGGCCCTCTCACGATTTTTACTTCAGAGGATCTTGCAGTATCGACAAAGATACGGCAGGCCTTAAAACGCTTCAGATGCAGTACAACATGAATTGGCTGATGACGGAAAAAATGCAGCTTAGCATGGGACACACCTTAGACGAGGGCTTTGATAAATTTGATATATGCGATATATATAATAATGATACACTTAAGTCAACTTACTCTGCTGATCTTTCCTGGAATTTGAGCAGGATCTTTACACTAAGGTTCAACTATAACTGGAGTCGCCAGAAAGAAGATATGACTGAAACACAGACTTTTATAACGAATCTTTCAGCAAGTTTTTAAAGCATGGATCAGGCTATTAGCCTGAAGGCTGTAACCCGTGGGGATACTGTGATATCCCCCACGGCAAAAGCCGTAAAGGACGGCATATAATGGAGAACAAATGAATAGTATAAGCTGGATCAAGCAAACAATACTTTTACTTGCGGTATTGCCGATATTTTACAATTGCAGCGGGCCTATGAGTTATATCCACCCTACGGCAGATCTCACATATATTAAAACAATAGCCATTGTGCCTTTGAAAAACCTGACTCAGGAAAGGGGGGCGGAAGGCAAGGTAAGGAATGTAGTGGCTGCGGAGGTGTTAAGGCGAGGCTTATTCGATGTTGTTGAATTCGGAGAGGTAGATAAGGTCCTGAGGGAAGAGGGAGTTAAGGAAACGGAAAGCGTCATCAGTAAAAGCGTTGCCGAAAGGGCCGGAAAACGGCTGAACATACAGGCCTTTATTGTAGGGGCGGTTGAAGAATACGGTATGTCTAAGATAGGGAGCAATTCTTATCCTGAAGTCGCTGCCTCTTTAAAGCTGATAGATGCAAAGTCCTATAAGATCCTCTGGGAGGCAACACACAGTGTAAAAGGTGCAACCATTCTGGATCAGCTCTTCGGTATCGGTAAAAAGAGCCGTAGCGAGCTTTGCAGAGAGTTGGTTGAGGAAATGTTTGATACCCTGTTCGGGTGATAACATTTTTTGTTCATTCAGGTATTTTGCTATCGAGGTTCCGATTTCGTGAAAAAACATCTGTTCATCGTAGTAGCTATTTTAGTTTTTTCGCTCTATGGGTTTTCAGGTCGTATTTTGGCTGCGAATGATGTGGTAAAAATAAAAAAAATAGCCCTGATGCCTTTCGACATATTTACCATCGAAGATATGTCCATTGATATGACGCATTTTATATCGGATTATCTCACGAGAAATGAATTTGAGGTTATTTCTGAGGATAACCTGGAAGATTTCCTTGCCAAAAGAAGAATCCGTAGAATAGAATTCCTGGACAAACCGACTATCAGAGAAATGGGTGCTGCTTTAAATGCGAATGTCTTGATGCTCGGGTCTGTTGATCTCCTTGATGATGGTGAAAATCCACAGGTAGCCATGAATGCCCAGATGATCAATTGTTTCGATAGCTCTGTTATCTGGGCCAACTCTATTTCACATACTGGTGACGACTTTGCCACATTTCTGGGCATAGGCAGGATAGCCTCCTTGAAGAAGTTGATAGAAATCTCGGTGGAAGAACTCTTAAGTGACTTGCCCTCTACTGTTAACATTATCGTCGATATGGGCAGCTCATCCATAACCCCCATTGAAATCAGCTATGCAGGTTTTTCCCCTGATGTTTTAAGAGGTGGTGAAACAACAAGTATCTCAATAGAGGTCAAAGAAATCACCAAAAAGCTGCGAAATATCAGGGCATTTGTCCTTGATAGCGAGGTTAACCTTAAAACCAAGGACGGAAAATGGTATACCGGAACTATTTCAGCTCCAGTCATCGATGGAGTCTATTCGCTGAAAATCTACGTATCTGACCGATGGAACAGGCTTTTCAGTGTAAACTCCGCAGCCAGTCTGACTGTCAACAACAGCTCACCTGAAGTCACTCTTTTGTTTCAGAAAAAACTTATATCTCCCAACAATGACGGTATCAATGACTATATTCAATTCTTCCCCGAACTCCTGAAAGCAATCACATTAGATAGCTGGGAGGTTGAGATTACAGATAAAGACGGCAAAGTCGTGAGAACTGAAGACGGTTTCAGCTTGCTGCCCGCAAAGTTTCTCTGGCGAGGTGAGAACAATCAATTCAAGACAGTTAAAGATGGAACATATTTCTGTCGATTGTTTGTGCAAGACAAGGCGGGGAACCGGATGTCTACGGCAAAAGAGAAAATCGTGGTCGACAAAACTCTGCCGGAGGCTGCCGTTGTTCTTGCCGAGGAAAATGAAGAAAGCCTTACCCTGTCGCTAAAAACCAAAGATATGAGCAAAATAGCCGATTGGAAATTCATTTTTTACGACAGAACAGGCGCTGAAGCAGGAAAGTTTGAGGGCAGGGAGAATATCCCGGCAACCATTGTCTGTCCAGTAAAAAACAAATCAAAAAAAGACCTGAGTGCGGAAGAAAACCTTAGCACGGAAGAAGGCATTAGCCAGGAAGAAGAAGATGTGTTCACCTATTCGCTTGAAGTGAGAGATATAGCTGGAAACAGATTGCAAATAGAAAGACAACCCTTAAAATTCCCTGAGCATAAAATAACTGAGCCTGAGAAAAAAAAGGATGAGTGGGTTGAGGATTTTTGAGTTGATGAGCCTGACAAAAAAGTTTATTTTTCTGCTTGTTATCCTGCAATTTATCTCGGCTTGTTCATCGGCTACCACCCCATATGCCTATGTCCGAAAAAACCATAATCAGCCAGTGGTCAAAAAAGTAGCGATTTTTTCTTTTCACAACAACACAATGATCGCCGAGGCGAACAAAATTGTAACAGGGTCCTTTGTCGCAAGCCTGGTTAAAATGAGAAAGTTTAAGGTGGAATTTTCGGGTAACATCAAGAACTTTCTTGTCAGCGAACGAATTATTGTAAGAACCGGCGTTGATCTTAATACTATCAAGCTTATGGGAAGAAGATTGGGGGTGGATGCCGTTATCATGGGCCGGATAGAAGAATTTGTGGGGATGGAGGAAAAGAAAAGAGGCGTTATTCCGGCGGTTTCCATCAGCGCGAGGATGGTGGACGTCCGAACAGGGAAGATTTTGTGGATGGCGCAACATAGAAGAACCGGCGACGACTATATAAAGGTTCTTGATTTCGGCAAGGTCAGGTCGGTAGGCGAATTGACCAAAAAAGTGGTTCTTGAGATGATTGAGACGATGCCGTGATGGTAACTACTCAGGTGGATAGAGGCTGAAGACTGTTAGGAAAAAACGCATTTAAAAGCCATGCTTGGTGCAAGAATCAGACATTTCCGTCAAAGTGCGGCAATCGTGCTCTTTTGACCCCTTCAGCCTTCAGTCTAAACAGCTTCAGCCTGACTACGTGGGTAGTTACACCTGATGTAAAACAGCCTGTGGAAAAAAATATGGATTGAAAATTTTTAATATGATAAATTTCATAAAACATCCAATAATACTAAGCATCTCAATTGCTGTTGCATTTTTTGGTCTTTATGCCTTTTCTGCAGCAATGACGATAAAGGGCAATTGTTTATCATGTCATGATGATGTTTACCAAAAAGGCATTAAAAGTTTTTATCTGCATTCACCGTTTGTAGATAAGGAATGTACTACATGCCATTTGGGGAAGGAAAGTACGATAGGTAAAAGGGAGACCGTCACCACTAAAGAAATTATCACCCCGATCATTTTTTCCAGTTATTCTTATCTAAAAGTAAATAATGTTTTAGTTGAAGATATTATTCCGGAAGCAACTTACGACATTAATATTATTATTGAGGATCGGATAGGGCATACACTGGAAAAGAACTATACAGGGATTATTCCGGCAAGCCTGCAGGATGCAATGGTCGATGACATGAAGCCGCCGGTGATATCCGGCATAAATATCGGCCCCATAAAAAAGGAGGTGTTTCTTGAGACAACCATTGCGTGGGATACTGATGAGCCGTCAACCTCTTGCGTAGAGTACGGGTTTTCTGATCAATATGGCCAGCACGCTTCAAAGGATGCAACTCTGACAAAGCATCATGCTGTAACCATGTATGATATGATAGGCGGAAAGAAGTATCACTTCAGGATAAAATCGCGTGATGTTTCAGGCAATGAAGCAGTTTCAAAGGATTATGTTTTCATTGCAACTGCTTCACAAGGCTTGGATACTACAGCAACGAAAAATAAGAAAAAAATGACTGAAAAATTGGCGATTGCAAGTCAACTCGTCTTTTTACTTGATTCAAAGCTTTGCATATATGTTGAAACTACAACACCCGCAAAGATGACTGTTGAATGTATAAAAGTAAAGACGGCGAGCGCCAAGACTGAGCTTTTGGCTTCGCCGGCCGCAAGCCCTGATGCTCAGGAATCTATGAATGGTCAATATAGATATCTGGTCACAAAGAAGGAGCTTACAATCAAAGGCTGTCACAAATGTCATCCTCCCGATATTCTGGGTGTGTCGCATCCGGTTGGAGTAGCCCAAAAAAGTGGAACAAATGTGCCGGATTATTTGCCGACACTGGAAGGCGGGATTATCACCTGTGTTACGTGCCATGATGTGCATGGCGGGAATCAAAAATATCTTACTCGAATGAAGACCTTAAAAGATCTTTGCAACACCTGCCATAAAGAATATTAAGTAGAGTCCATCTACAAAACGAGACCGGCGGCGGCCGAAAAATGCCAAGTTATGTTTGACCGAGCCCTTAGTAACTGCTTGAATTTATGGACGGTCATATAAAATTGGAGATATTATGTCAACTTCAAAAAAGAGTTTCAAGAGAAAAAGGTTTTTTAACTTTTCCATAAAAAAAAGGTTGCAGTTTCGAATGTTGGTTAAAATATGGAGCATTATTTTTATCACATTGCTCTTGACCGGCATTATCTTCTACTTTTACAGCGACATAAATATTGGGAAATCTTACCGCCTGTTTCATGTTAAGGCAGATAACTTTTTAGACTTTCTTTTTCCAGTGCTGCTCATCGGCTTTTTTTCAAGTCTTGTTCTGGGTTTTTTTGCGGCGGTTTTCTTTCCCTATGCAATTGCCGGCCCACTTTATCGAATAGAGAAAGAGCTTGTTGATATCGGCAAGGGGGATCTAAAAAAGAGAATAAAGATTCGCAAAGGCGATGAAGTCGGAGAAGTTGCGGATTCGATTAATATAATGGTTGAAGAATTAAGGATTAAGATTAAAAAGATGGAGGATATTTCCGGGCATATAGACGAGCTTGTCGCACAGGCTTCAGGCGAAAATGTTAATGATATAATAAAGAAAGTCAAGGCGGAAAATGCGAGTCTTCGGGAAGCTGTCAACATCTTTAAGTTATAAAGATAAATAACATTAAAAACAGGTAGCACTTTAGCGCTTTAGCGCTTTCAAATATTATTTTTTTGGACAGGATTTACAAGATATTCAGGATTTAAATTATCGAAACTTTTCCTGTTAATCCAAATCTAAATCCTTATACCTCTTGACACACACCTTCTTCATGTTGTGATTATATTTTATGATTTACTATATAGCTACAATGAGAGACAGCTTTGTTTGTGCATTTTAAATAAAATCTTGTTTATCCTGTTATCCTGTCAGATTCTTTTTCAAAAGGCTAAATTGTTACAAAAATAGTTATTATAGCCAGCTCACTTTGTTGGTTATTCGTCATTCCCGCGAAAACGGGAATCCAGTAGAGGATTATAATGAAAAAACTATTTGTATTTGTTTTATTAGTATTTTGCATGTGTGGATTTGTATATATGGCTGTGCCCTGCTGCGCTGCCATGGATGCGGCCGTTCTTGCCGAAGTCAATGGCGAGGCCATTAATAAAGATGCTCTTCAAAAGAGAATTAAGGCTATTCACAGGAATAAGCCGCAAATCCGGCCTGAAAAGGGCGCCGGCCGCATCGAGGTTATTGAAATTGTTGAAGAGATGATTGATGAGCGGCTCATAATTCAGGATGCGTACAGGGTGGAACTTGACAGATCTGCTGATTTTATAAAAAATATTGAATTCTTCGTGGCTACCCAGTCTATCATCAGATTAAGAAAAGAAGTGGTCCTTGATAAAATCAACATAAGCGATCAGGACATTCTCGACTATTTCAAAGAGCACTATGAAAAAGATGGGCCGACCCCTGAAGGGATGTTTAAAAAGATAGAAACACGAATCAAAAAAAACCTCTGTAAGGAAAAAGAGAAAGAGCTGTCTGATAACTTTATTTCCGAACTAAGAAAACAGGCGGATATATGGATTGACAGCGACCTGATTAACCTGCTTGATCCGAAAAAGAATTATACAGGGAAAAAGTCGGTGGTGGCGAGCGTAAATGGTGATATGATTCCACTTGATGATTTTCTTCATGATATGAAACAGGCTGATCAAAAACGTGCAGGGATGCATCATTCGTTTAAACACAAGAAACAACCGGAAAAAATGCAAAATGATTTAAAAGAAAAAATTCTGGATAGCCTGATCACATACAAATTGATCGAGCAGGAGGCGTTAAAGCGCAATTATGCCAATGATCCTTTATTTATGAACATAGTTAAAAAGCGTAAAGAGCATCTTCTTATCAATGAATTTAAGGCAAAAATAATATATCCCTTGATAATTCCAACAAAAATTGAGTTGACACGATATTATGAAGAACATATAGATGATTTTAAAAAAGGTTATGAAGTCTGGTTCAAAGAGATGGTTTTTCAGACCAGTAAAGATGCTGAAAAAGCTCTGAAAGAATTAAAGCAGGGAGCGAGCTTTGAGTTTTTGGCGGCCCAGGTGTCGGAAAAATGGATACCAAGGCAAAAGGCTGTATGGGTTAATGCTGATTCCTTTTCTCCTGCAATCAGGAAGGAATTAAACCGGCTGGAAGCAGGTGAGATCAGCGAGGTGATTGATGATGAGAGCAGACAATACAAGATCATTAAATTAAAGGGCAAAAGAGGAGGAGAGCCCATAAAATTTTCCAGAGTCGTCGATAGGCTCGGAAAAATCGTAGGGCAAAAAAACTTCGACAAAATGCTCTCTAAGTATTTGGCGGAATTACGGGATGTCTCTAAAATCAAAATCAACAAAAAAGCCCTGAAACTCATAGAAGAAAAATACCGGAAAGAATTACCCGAAGAAACTAAAACACAGGTTAGCCCATGAAGAATATGAAGCTGGCGGTTTTATATTTGTTATTGATTGCAATGATCATTGGAGGCGCTGTTTCTTGCAAGTACAGAGTGTCAAGACAGCTTGTGAAGAAAAAATGCGTTGAGTGCCATCAAAAAAAGGTCGATGAGTTTAAGAAAGCAGGAGTTGTCCATAAACCTGTAAAAGGCAATGAATGTGAATCGTGTCACAGGCCCCACGGGGTGATCGGTGGCGCTTACTTAAAGGTGAGCGAAAAGGAGCTGTGTTACACCTGCCATAAAGATATGAAGACCATGCTTGACAAAAAGCATCTTCATGCCCCGGCAAAAGAAAGAGAGTGTATAAGTTGTCACAGTCCACATTCGTCTGAGAACAAGAACCTGTTAAAAGGCAAGGGAAACAATCTTTGCTTTATCTGCCATAAAGAAAATGCCTATAGCAGAAAGATGCAGCATGCACCCTTATTCGACAAGGGGTGTTTGACCTGCCATGATGCTCATGGTTCTGATTATGAAAAATCACTTTTTGATTCAACGGATGCTGTTTGCAGTAAATGTCACAATTTTAAAAAGCTCGGGTTTGTCAAAAGCCATTCAGGTTATAAGCCGGAGGGAGATTCCTGTACGTCCTGCCATACGCCTCATTCTTCTTCAAACACAAAACTGCTTCGAGAATTTGTACACACGCCACTTGATCAGAATCAGTGCAAATCCTGCCACAACCCGCCTGAATCAGAGCGCCCTTTAGGTGTAAAAAAAGCAGGAGCAAACCTCTGCTATGAGTGCCACACGGAAAACCGGACAGCATTTGCAAAGGCCCATGTTCATGCCCCCGTCAAAAAAGATAATTGTCTCTCATGCCACAGTCCCCATGCCACGGATAACGAATATGCAACCCTCCTGCCTGATGGAAAGCTTTGCTATTCATGCCATAAAGAAAGAGAGAAGTTGATTGAAAAACAGTATGTTCATGAGCCGGCAGGAGAAAACAATTGTACATCCTGTCATAATCCCCATGCATCAAACAACGATTATGAATTAAAAGAGACAGGCAAAAACCTTTGCTACCAGTGTCACCAAAAAGATAATTTTACTCAGCCGAATGTACACAGTCCTGTTAAAAAAGGAGTCTGTGTTACCTGCCACGACCCACATGCATCAAATCACGAGTTTGAACTCAGACTTGCTGAGATCGAGCAGTGCTATACGTGCCATCAAAAAGAGAAGATGCTTTTTGATCGAGTCAATGTTCATACTCCAATCAGGCTCGGACAATGTGTAGTCTGCCACAGCCCTCACTCAACAACAGTTAAAAAGCTTTTGATCCAGAAAAAAAACAAACTCTGCTTTAATTGCCATAAGGGGATGCTTGACGAGATAGGTGATGGAAGTCTTCATGAATCATTTGCTAAGGGCCGATGTTTCACATGCCACGACGAACACGCCAGCGACAACGATTTTCAGTTGATTGAAGAAAAAGCAGATAATTGTTATGGTTGCCACAAAAATATTCAGACTCTTTCTCAAAAAAGCAAATATACCCACATGCCGATAAAAGATGGAAAATGCACATCCTGCCATAATCCACACGGAAGCAGAATAAATGGGCGGTTAAACAGGCCCGCAGGAAGCCTCTGCCTGTCATGCCACTCTGACCTGGCACTTAATATTGAAAATGAAAAATTCCAGCATGAGCCGGCAAAGGAAATGATGTGTTTGAAATGCCATGTGCCACACTATTCAGATATTGAAAAATTGCTAACAGCCAAAGGAGCGAACATTTGCAAGGGTTGTCACAATCTCAACAATTCGGCTATGGCGGATGCCCACTCTGGAATCGCCATCAACAACAAAACGGATTGTATCGGTTGTCATGAAACACACAGTGCGAAGAACAATGGCCTGATGCATAAGGTACTGCACCCACCGTTTAAGGAGGGGAATTGCAAAAAATGTCATTGATTGTAACAGTTAACGGTTGCCATTAATTAAACCTAAGTTGAGCTAAAGTGCCTAAAATGCCTAAAGTTAAAAATCACACGGTTTTGTTTTATTTGATATTTTTCGTGGTATTCCTATTGTCCATGACATCTGCTCATGGAGCTAATGCAACAGACACAGAGGTTGGCTTTAAAAAATGCATGGAATGTCATCCAAAGATTCAAAAGGAGATGAATCAAAAGGGGCGGCACGAGCCTTTTAAAAAATATCAATGTTCAAGCTGCCACAATCCACATACCTCAAATTACGAATATCTGGTAAGAAATGAGATCGGCACGCTGTGCAAAAGCTGCCATAAAGGCAAAAAAGGGAGCTTTGACAAAAAATACAGCCACCTTCCCTTTGAGGAAGGAGAGTGCTTGAAGTGTCACAACCCACATTCATCAAAAAACCCAAAACTGTTAACGGCAAGAGGGGAACAACTCTGCTTCGGATGCCATTCAGACAAAGAGATGTTTTCAAAAAAAAATGAGCATGATCCTGCCAGAAAAGGCAATTGTTTAACTTGCCACAGCCACCATACGTCTGATTATGAGGAACTGGTTGAAAAGAGCCCTGAACGCCTATGCGTGACATGCCATACGGCCAAAAAAAAATCTCACTTTAATTATCCTGTAAAGGGCACTGATTGCATGTCCTGCCATAATCCCCACGGATCGAATCGCAACAAGCTGATCAATGAAAATTTACACAAGCCGTTTGCCGGCAAGAAATGTACTAAATGTCATAATCCTGCCGGATCAGCAAATCCACTGGGCATGAAAAGCAAAGGGATATCGGTCTGCACTACCTGTCATCCATTGATTAAAGAGGATTTCAGAAAAATCAACACCCATGTAGGAGATGGCGTTTTTTGCACAAATTGCCACACCCCGCATGCTTCGAATAAGGCTTACCTGAAGAAGGCAAAAGAGAAAAAAATATGCACAGCCTGTCATCAGGATACAAAAGAGCATTTAAAAGACAAGAAGAATTACAAGTTCAAGCATCCCTTAGTTATAGAAGGGAAATGCACCGAGTGCCATCGTCCCCACGGATCCGACTTCGATCTATTATTCAGGACAGATGAAATTTCCACGTGTGTTGGTTGCCACAAAAAGCATGCCACGTTTACCCATCCTGTTGGGGAAAAAACTGTTGATCCGAGATCCAAGGGGGAAATTAATTGCAGCACCTGTCATAACCTTATGGGAAGCCCTCATGATTTTGCTTTGAGATTTAATCAAAAAAAGCAGTTGTGTATTCAGTGCCATAAGGGGTACTGATGAAACGTAATCGTGAACGGTCACAACGGCCTAAAGGTGGTAATTGTGTATAGAAAGATCAATTTTGTTATTCTGTTTCTGTCCTTTTTCCTGATTATACCGGCAACAGCTCTTTGTGCCGGAAAAGTCCGGGTTAAACACCTGACATCAATCACCGGAAATAATGAAATCAGCCGTTTCGGCCTGCTTGGCGGAGTTTTTTTTGACGAAAACAAAAAAAGGCTGTATTTTACAGATACAACCAACAGTCGGATACTCGCGTATGATGCTGATTTTAAATATATCTCGGAATTTACCGGTGGAGGCGCTCTGGCGTCGCCGACAAGTATAGTCAAAAACAGCAAAGGTAATTTTTTTGTAGCCGAACCTGCAAAGGGAAAAATCCTGGCTATTGATATCGGGAAAAAATCCGTCAAACCAATAGATTTTTCCGCTGTTTCCGGTGCCAACCCTGTCTATGTGGGCAATATGGCAGTTGATTCAGAGGATCGCTTGTATATTGTGGACAAAGCCAACCAGAGGATTCTTCTCTTTGATTCAGATTTGAAATTCAAAAAAGAGATACCAGTCGAGGGAAGCCGGAGACTCATGGATGTGAAGGTTGACAGAGCGGGACGTATTTATGCTCTGAACACCACTGATGGTTCAATTTGCGTTTATAACAGCAAGGGAAAGCTTCTTTTAAGGTTTGGGACCAGAGGCGCCGGTGAGGGTGAATTCGATTTTCCAACAAGCCTTGCTATTGATCGAAAAGGGTTGATCTATGTTACGGATCAACACAAAAACAAGGTTTTTGTCTTCAACAACAATGGCAGGTTTCTATTTGCTTTTTCACAACTTGGCTGGAGAGAAGGACGACTGCACCGGCCGTCTTTTATCTACATAAATAACTCCAACCGAATTTTTATCGTTGACAGGGCAAACACACGCATCAGTGTCTTTGAGTAGTCAACCACTCGACTATAGACTTTCCCCCCTTACCCTACCACAAATTTTGTCTTTGTCGATTCACTTTTGCTTGTTTAAATTATGCGCTGTATCGTGACACGCAGCGCATGCAGGAATTTTCTGCGTCAATGCGTCCGGATGAGCCTTGCCGTGGCATGCATAGCTTGGAGGAAGGGTTTTTTATGCTTGTTCTTATGGCAATATACGCAAGATAAACCATGGTGTTTTGTTGTGTTTTATTTAAGCGCGCTAAGAGCCTCTCCATGACAGGCGCCGCATTACTCAGATGGCGTATCCTCGCTGTATGTGACAACAAGAGGCATATGAACAGAATGGCAGGATTTGCAGGATTCAAAATTCATATCCTCTGTATGTTTTGAGTGGCATTCCATACAATTCGGAACTTTTCGGTGTTCTGTATGACACTCGTTGCATGCCATTTCCGCGTGGGCGCTGGGATGGTTGGCCATCTCTTCCCCTTGTTGCTTGTGGCATGTTAAACACGGTTCGCTGATCTCGCCTTCTAAAGTTAGATTAAGAGGAGCATGGGTGTCGGTATGACAGCTTCCGCATTGATCGTGTTGATAATGCGCCTTTTCGCTGTGACACATGCCGCATTCAGGGACAGCTTTTGTTCCTTTGGGGGGATGTTCCAGGTGGCAGTCTGAACAGCCGACTTCTGTTTCATGCTTGCCTCCGTACGCTTTTATGGTTTGAGGCTGCTTCGGGTGGCAAAGAACGCACTGGGCATTTGTTATTTCAAAAGCGCCTGGCTTTTCCGCCTTTTCTTCAATGATTGCTTCGGGTTGTTTTGGCG
>JAYEFW010000202.1:0-3015 GCA_034658795.1 Thermodesulfobacteriota bacterium | reverse complement strand
ACAATTGTCTGCTTTATAACCAGCAGTTCATTTGCCCCGACTTGAGCTTCAAACCGCACAATATAGGCCAAAAAGTAAGCAATGGCCAATAGAACAATATCGGCCAGAATCAAAACAAACAAATTTTTACTTATCAATATCTTCTTCATCTATCTTTGCCCATGCCAAACCTCTAAATATTCGTGAAAAATGTTCTCCAGCATGACAAACCCACCAGTGTCAGGAAAAAAGGAATTTAAACTGATTTCATTTCGACCCTTTTTTAAAAGGGTTTTCAATTAGAATACCTTCAATTATCTGACCATGGTTCAAATCTTCAGTAAAAATTTTATCGGCTTTTGCATTATAAGCAGCAGCAATGATTAAAGAATCCCAAAATGATAAATGGTGCCTTTCTTCAATCTCGGAAGCAAATAATATTATTTTGATTCCGTTCAACTCAACATGCCAGACCAGATAACTCTCAATAATTCCCCTTGCCCTTGATTTTGACAAAGGATTTAAAATCTTGCGTGTAACATTCACGTAAAATTCCTGCAATACTTGAGTACTGATAATTCCCATTCTATTTTCCCAGAGATTTAGCATAAGGTCAGCGGAGATTTCATTTTTACCACCTGCATCCAGGTCATGTGCGTATATCAAAATGTTAGTGTCTATAAAAATTTTACCTTTCATGAAGTTCCTCTCTTGAAACCGCAATTTTTCCACCCAAATGAAATCCCTGATTGATATTGATTAAAGCCTTTCGTTTAAACAATTCATATTTTTCCGAATCATCTATAATTTTTTGTAATTCCCGGCTAAGCATTCCGCTGATAGATGTTTGTTTTTGAGCAGCTAATATTTTTGCTTTTCTGATTAGATCTTTGTTAAGGCTCAATGTAATATTTTGTTTCATGGGTCAGACTCCTTTCTCAGATTTAAACAATTCACCTGTTTTACGCATCGCACGTAATTTGCGTGTAGTCAAGAGAATTTATGCGATAATTTGTAAACCCAACACTGCCGGTATATCAGCTCATCAGCTCACCAGCTTCTTTGTATACCACTTTGCAGTTTCTTTGAGTCCCTGTTCCATATCAACAACTATTTTAGCAATCTCATTTTCAGTCATAATTTTCTTTTATGGTGTTTTTTTATCTTGGCGTCTTTGCGCCTTTGCGTGAGATATTTAATCTGCGTTTGTCTGCGTAAGTCCGTTGCTAATTCCCATGGAACATTGAAAGTGTACCTATTTCCCAGATTTCTCTTGACTCGAAAGAATACAATATTTAGAACAAATTTTCCCAATCTCCCGACCTCCGACCTCAGTGCGTCACCCCTTCTCTCCTCACAACCTTCACAACTGTCATCCACAATATCTTAAAGTCAAGAGCAAAAGATCTGTTTTTCAGATAATACTCATCAAACTCAACCTTTACCGGAATCGGCAATTCATCCCTTCCGTTTACCTGTGCCCAGCCTGTGATCCCAGGAATAAGTTTATGTATTCCTTTCCCTGTTCTAAGCCCAACCAGATCATCCTGATTATACAAGGCCGGACGTGGCCCCACAAAACTTATATCGCCTTTCAAAATACTCCAAAGCTGCGGCAACTCATCCAGACTGAACTTGCGCAAAAAAGACCCGATCGGAGTAAGATAAGCATCAGGGTTTTTCATAAGATGGGTTGCAACAGCAGGGGTATCAATGCGCATCGACCGAAACTTGGGCATCTTGAAAATCACGTTGTTCTTCCCTACCCTGTCTGACCAGTACAATGCAGGGCCTTTTGAAGTCAGCTTTACCATCAATCCGACAATAAGAATCGGCACACTTAAAAAACATAATAAAAAACCGGCCAAGGCCAGATCAAAAATACGTTTCATTAGAATTTATTGCCTCACGCAAAGGCGCCAAGATTTTAAAACTATAACCCATTGACAACACGTGAAATGCCATTTAAAGAGGAAAGAGTTAAGAGGAATTCGGATAATTGACGGACTTCCATTTTAGCATAAGGTCAGCAGAGATTTCATTATATCAGCTTATCAGCTCACCAGCTTTTTTGTATACCACTCTGCAGTTTCTCTGATCCCCTCCTCTATCTCACTGTCCTGCCCTCTGGCTTCTGACCTCCGGCTTCTGTCCCTTTTTTATTTTTTTCTGTGTAAAATCTGCGCAACCCGCCCGCTTGTGCCTCGCAGTGGCAGGCGTGCCTGCGTAATCTGTGGATATTAAAAATCACTTGTAATGAAAAATTAGATATTATATTATTTTATTATGCCCACGGTCATGAAAATAGGTTCCTTCAGATTCCATTTCTATTCAGATGAAGGAAACGAACCACCACATATTCATGTCGCCACTTCGGATGGCGAGTGTAAATTTTGGCTTCAACCGGTTCGATTGGCAAGAAATAAGGGTGTACCACCACTAAGCATCAGAAAAATAGAAAAAATCGTATTTGAAAATCAGCTTCTTTTAATGGGGAAATATAATGAATTTCAAGATAAATAAAATGGAAATTGGAGAACCTACCGCAATTAAAGCCTGGGCGGAAGGCAGAAGGATTTATATCGAACTAACGGATAGCCGCATTATTGCATTTCCGGCTGATCGATTTAAAATTCTATCAAAAGCTACAGATCATCAGCTCAAGGAAGTCAAAATAAGGCTGGATGGATTTGCATTACGCTGGGAATCTCTTGATGAAGACATTACAGTCCCAGGGATCGTAGCAGGCAATTTCCAATTGCCCCTTCAAATGGCATCATAAATCCACATCCAAGATATTTATGCACCTCAATGGCACAACCAATAATCCTGTAAGTTCTTTCATCTCTCATTCTTAATCTGCGTTAATCTATGCCTGCCTGTGCGTGACCGCATGCGGACAGGTAATTTGCGGACTTATGCCAAAGAACCGTCTCCCGAATTCCTTCCTCCGGAGTATACGGTGGCTTCCAGTTCAACTCCATGCAGATTTTAGAAATATCAACCGTCAACGACCCAAAAAGTCTTTCAAGCTCG
>JAYEFW010000201.1:7015-12610 GCA_034658795.1 Thermodesulfobacteriota bacterium | reverse complement strand
CATCTGGAAATTGAGCTTTCTGTTATTCGAAAAGTACCGGACGTAATAAGAGAAAATGGTTTTAAATTTACTGTGACAATAGCTAATCCTGTCCGGGAAAGCGGCCTTATACGTATTATAAATATTCAGCCTGGCGATACTACTGACGAGAATTTTGCAATTGCCATGGATATTGGCACTACAACAATATATGGCCAATTGATTGATCTTAAAACCGGCTGTGTTCTGTCAAATTATGGCGATTTTAATGGACAGATAAGTTATGGCGAAGATGTTATAAGCAGAATTGTGTATGCCGAAAAACCAGGAGGGCTGGAAAAGCTTCACGACGTCGTTATACAATCTATTAACAAGATAATAGACCGAATAATAAAGCAGGCCGATGTTGATACTGACGATATTTCAACTATAACGCTGGCAGGTAACACAACCATGACACAGCTCATGCTTAAAGTGAATCCCAGGTATATAAGGCGTTCGCCATACGTTCCAGCCGCAGCTTTATATCCGCCGATAAAAGCGGCTGATCTGGGAATAAATTTAAGTGACCATGTTACAGCGCTGGTTTACCCTAATGTCTCAAGCTACGTGGGCGGGGATATTGTAGCCGGCATCATGGGATCGGGGATGTACCTTTGTGAGGAAATAATTCTTTACATGGATATAGGGACTAATGCGGAAATCGTTATCGGGAACAAAGACTGGCTTGCCTGTGCTGCCTGTTCTGCGGGTCCGGCATTTGAAGGGGGCGGCATAAAATTTGGAATGCGTGCCACAACAGGAGCTATCGAAGATTTTTCCATAGATCCTTTTACTCTGGAGCCCATGAACATAACTATCGGAAATATCAGGCCAAAAGGCATCTGCGGTTCAGGGCTTATCAATATAGTGGCAACTATGTTTGAAATGGGTATTATTGATAATCTTGGTAAATTCAACCACGAGCTTGATACAAATCGCATACGTAAGGTTGATGGAATATATGAATATGTGCTTGCGTTCGCTCATTTAACCCGGATAGATAGAGATATTGTTCTCACAGAGCCGGATATAAATAACCTTATACGGGCAAAGGGCGCCATGTACAGCGGATGTATGACTCTTCTTGAAGAGGTGGGCCTCAGTATTAATAATATTGACCGTATTATTCTGTCCGGAGGTTTTGGAAGCTATGTGGATTTGGAAAAGGCCATGATCATAGGCCTGTTGCCTGAAATAGATCCTGATAAAGTTACTTTTATCGGCAACGGATCGCTTATGGGGGCAAAAATAAGTTCGCTCACAAACCGCATCAGAAAAGATGTGGTAGAGGTGGCAAGAAAAATGACAAACTTCGAGCTTTCGGAAACCGCCTCTTTTATGGACAATTACGTGGCCTCTCTTTTTTTACCTCACACAAATATAAGTCTTTTTCCAAAACTAAGAACGCGCCTTGAAGCTCGAAAGAAAGGAGAAGGGTTTGAAAATAAAGTCAAAGGCCCTTGAAGTAAATATAGCCGACTATCATGTTGATGTTGCAATAGATGCCAAATATTCACTCCTTCAGGAAGTCATGTCCAAGTATTATGGACTTATGGATGGATTGAATACCTTTCTTAAAGAGCTTTCTCATCCCTACAAAAATTGGAAATTTATTATACAGGAAGCAAGAAGTTATTCTCTGGACTATTTCTATCTTTTCAAAAACCATCCAAAAGGCCACGAAGCTGCTGCTCTTTTTGTAAATATTTTTACGACCGCAATTAAATCAAGTGACGAAAAAGACACAAAAGCCGACGGGGCTGACAATTTGCTAGTCTTTCTGCAGAAAATCATTAAAGACTCCGGCCCTGATATCAAAAGATTTATGCCGGTAATCAATGACTCATTTGATCACATCAGGAATTACAATGATGAAATCTTCTTCCTTTTTATTAAAAGTTTCTATCAAATTAAAAAGCCGGCCAAAGACCTTTTAACATATTCATCTGAAATAAATATAAGCTATAAGCCAATCAATCTGCTTTTATTAAAATATTTTAAGCACTCATATTCATACTGGCTGAGCGAGGAAGACCCTCAGGCCTGGTTTGAAAAAGAAACGGATATGATTGATAACGACTTGGATTTAAAAGAAATTTTTAATGGAATATCCCATGACCAAATTAAACAATGGAATCTCGATCTGGATGATATTGCCCGTGAAAAAAAAATTGATTCTGAAGAACTTTTAAAAAGCCTCCTGCAACTGCCCGGATACAAAGAAATTGCTGAAATATACAGGCAAATTCCTCACAAGCTTCTTCAAAAAGGAATAAATGCCTGCGAAGGAAACAGATGGAAACTTTTGTTCCTTTTCCATATTATGAATACTTCAGGACTGTGTATGCTACATGAGGAAGCTTTAAGGGATATAAACAGAACTGTAAGCTGGCTTATAGAACATGAGAGGTACTATAATATAGACAAACTTATTGATAAAACTTTTTCTATTTTAAAAACTCGAACAAGCAAGTTTCCCGCCGTAGTTCTGAACTGCGTACTGAATATGGGTAAAGGTGTCTACAAAACAGATGAAATTGATCTGGTTAATCTTTTTATTGATTCAGCAATCGATCTGGGCTTTCAATCTCCAATGATAGAAGGCGTTGGAAACGACTGGCAAGTAAAAGTCAACAGCACTCATATCAGCAATATAAGAACCTGGTTAGAGCTGATCGAGCTTAACCCGAAATGGTCGGCAAATCTTCTTTCCTGCCTTATAATCAATCTTTCTATCAGCGGTGTATTTATCAAAGATACCGATCTGTTCCCAAGAGATATTACAAAATTATTAAATAGCGATATTAAACCGGCATATAATCTTGCCAAACAGTTGATGAGGCTGTTTCCGGTATATTTTAATGATATTGGTGCTGAAGGAAAACTGAGAGACATTTCTACTGATATCGACGATATAATCGGCAGAAAAGATGTGCTTGTCCATTTTTTGCGGAAACAAAGCCATGTTGAAAGCAACAACCTGATAATCAGCTTTATGGAAGCTGTCCTTAATTTCTGGAAGACCAGAAAAAAAAGCCTTCTTGAGCCATTTGTCCCGCCAAGCATTTATAGCCAAATCACCACTAAGGGGCCATATATTGACGGTGTTCACCTTGCAATGACAAGACTTGAGCAAAAAGGTTTTAACTTACCTGCTGACCTCATTGCAATAAAAGATGAAAAAATAAAGGAAATTTTTGCAGATATTAAAGAAGTGCCGCAAGTAGATCTGGAAAGGCTGAAACTTGCAATATCTTTTTATAAACTTTTAAACCAGAAATACAATCTCGATTTTATTGAAATGGATCATTATATTGCGCAGCTTAAAGTAGAAGCCTTTCCGCATTTGGACAGGCTGAAAAAAGCTCTGGCTGAGCCAAGGCTCAAGAAAAAACTTTCCATGCTGATCGATTATATTGAATTGTTAAAAAATCTGATTTTATCACATAAGTCATATGAAGCCAGAGAAGATATTTATAAAAAAAGACATATCACTGTGGATATACCATCAATGTATGGATACTACCATGAATTGAAATTTGATGCACTTGGTCTTACTTTCCGAATAGAATCTCTGGTAAATGTTATTTTTGAGGAACTTATTCAAAATATTGACCTCAGCCTTATAACAAGAGCCACATTTTACCAGATTTACGACCGCTTAATTTTGTTTGACAAGGCATTAAAAGTAAATGGAATTTCTTCGGTTGAAATGGAACGTCAGATAGAATTTTTAGCCCATTCACTTGCAACAAGAGGATTTACTTTTACTCAGTACGTCGATATATTTAAAGGATTTGCCGGAGCGGTAAAAAATATAATAAATGATTATTTTAACAACATCCACGAAGAGAATTTAACAAGAATTTTAAATCAGATATCAATCGACCAAATACTACCCAAATACCTCCCAAAGGAAGGCATGGCCGACCATGAAAAGCTGAAACACAGAATATCTGAAATCTTTTTGCGAGACAGAACATCTCTTGCGCTTGGACTTAGACAGCTAGACGTTTTTTTAACTAGAATACTAAACACCCTCTTCCAGCAATCCGACAAACTACCCAAAGATAAAGTTCACCTGCTGCTTAACTATGATCCCCAAAAGGCTATGACCTCCATAGTTGACAAAAAAAGCAGGCTTTTCGGAATAATTCATCTCGGCAACAAAGGCCTTAACATAATTAAGATGAAAAATTATGGTATGCCTGTCCCTCCAGGTTTTATAATTACTACCGAGGTCTTTCGTTGCAGAGAAATAGTTGACAGCTATCCACCGGCTGAACAGAATTTTAGAGAACAGGTCGCTAAAAATATATCTGCTCTGGAAAAGCTCAACGGCAAATCTTTTGGAGATCCAGCCAACCCTTTGCTTCTTTCAATTAGAAGCGGTTCTTCCATATCTCAGCCCGGCATGCTGGATACTTTTCTCAATGTCGGGATTAATGAAGAGATAGTGGAAGGCGTTGCCGCCCGAACCGGAAATGCCTGGTTTGCATGGGACAATTATCGCAGATTTCTTCAGTGCTACGGGATGTCATTTGATATTGAAAGAAACGCATTTGACGCAATCATAAGTGATTTCAAAAAAAGATCAGGATTGCCTTATAAAAGAGATTTTAGCGGTGAACAGATGAAAGAAATTGCGCTGACCTACAAAAAAATTATAAACGACGCCAAAATTTATATTATAGAAGATCCTTTAGAGCAATTGCACCTGACCATTAAAAAAATTTTTGGTTCATGGAATTCGTCAAAAGCAAAAACTTACCGTAAAATTATGGGCATATCAGATGACTGGGGTACTGCCGTCACCGTTCAGGAAATGGTTTTTGGAAATCTTTCTAATTCATCCGGCAGCGGAGTATTCTTTACACACAATCCCAGATGGTCGGGCGACAGCCTGCGATTGTGGGGAGACTTTACCCTTGGAAACCAGGGAGAAGATGTGGTTTCGGGACTTGTTACAACCTTACCTATCTCTATTAACCAGCAGGAAATAGAAATGAGGGAGACCGATATAACACTTGAAACACATTTTCCCGAAATTTATAAGGCTTTAAAAGAGTTGGCCAATGAACTAATCTATAAAAAAGGCTGGACTCCGCAGGAGATGGAGTTTACTTTTGAAGGTCCTTCAATAAAAGATTTGTACCTGCTTCAGACCAGGGACATGGCAATGAGAGAAAGAAAAAAGGTACTAACTTTTGACCCTGAAGAAATAAATAAGGCAAAATATTTGGGCAGTGGTATCGGGGTAAGCGGAGGAGCAATGAACGGCAGAGTAGTTTTCACACTGGAAGATATTAATAAATGGAAAAAATCTGAACCAGAAACATCTTTGATTCTTGTTAGAGGAGATACTGTCCCTGATGATATCAGGGAAATTTATGCGGCTGATGGTCTTGTAACAGCGCGCGGAGGTTTAACTTCCCATGCGGCAGTTGTTGCTCACAGGTTAGGGAAAACATGCGTTATCGGTTCAGGCAATCTAATATGTAATGAAACAGAAAAAAGCTGCCGCTTTAATCAGTTATTTTTAAAATCAGGGGATTATATAAGTATCGAGGGGCG
>JAYEFW010000201.1:3740-6915 GCA_034658795.1 Thermodesulfobacteriota bacterium | reverse complement strand
CATCCATTGAGGATATTGCCCATTATGCAGGCAGAGATTCAAATTACGGTCATCTGCACGGTTTTCTTTACGGTCAAAAAGCCACGCCTGTTATTCATGATCTGGATGAAAAAAACGGCAGTATGACAATTGACGGTATAAGGGTTAAATTTTTAAGGACTTCCCGGAATCCGCTCGACATCGGCTGGAAAGATCATGGTGTTAATCTGGTAGTTGACACAACAGGGCAATTTGTTGACCCAACCCTTCCTCCAGACCACCCCAAAGGAACTTTAAGAGGCCATTTTGAGTCAGGAGCAAAGAAAGTTATAGTCTCAGCTCCCTTTAAGATAAAAGATAAAAGCAAACCAATGCCCGAAGACGCTGTAACTACAGTAATGGGAATAAATGATAATGACTATGATCCCAGACGTCATAAAGCGATTTCTAATGCATCCTGTACCACCACAGGCCTTGCCCATATGATGAAACCCATCCTCAACTTTTTTGGCTATAAAAAAATTCTTTTTGCTTCAATGGCAACCGTTCATGCGGTCACTGGATCACAGGAGGTTCTTGATCGTCTGCCAAAAAGAGGAGCAACTGATCTGAGAAAAAGCAGAAGCGTAATGAATAATATCATACTAACCACAACAGGAGCAGCTAATACACTCAAGCTAGTCATTCCTGAAATGGAGCAAATCGGGTTCATTGCCGAATCTGTAAGAATTCCCACATCAACCGGTTCTCTTATTATTTTAGTAATAAATCTCCAGGAGGAATTGTCTGGAGAACCGATAAGAAGAAAATTAATAAATGATATGTATATGCAAGCGGCTGCTGAAGATCCAAAGGGATATCTGAACTATACAGACAAACAGAATGTCTCTAATGATATTATAGGGATGCCGATTGCTGCAACAATAATTGAAGGCCATGAAACTCATACCAGAACTGCTATTGTTAAAATAGATTTGAAAAAAGTACCTGGATTAGACAAAAATGTTATTTCTTCACTGAATGATACAGTCATAAGAATTCCTGTAACTCAATGTGTTATATATGGCTGGTACGATAATGAAATGGGAAGTTATGTTAACATACTCGGTGACAGGACTGTTTCGGTAGCAGAAAATATGTGAGTACATTACTCAGCCTGACAAATTCTTCAACTGTAAGGGTTTCCGCACGTCGGGTTGGATCTATGTTTGCATTTTCCAGCGCATGCATAGAGGTTTCAGCAGCAATATGAAGCTCGCTGCCTGCAAGAGCATTTTTAAGATTTTTTCTTCTCTGCCCGAATGCGGCTTTTATTACTCTATAAAGAAACTCTTCATTACCTGAATATTTCAGGCTGTCTCTAAAAGTTATTTCAAGAACTTCGGAATCAACTTTTGGTCTTGGAAAAAATTGAGAAGCCTTAATATTTGCGACTTTCTTTATATCTGCACAATAATTAAGCATAACCGTAAGTCTCCCGTATTCTTTACAACCAAGTTTCGCAGTAATGCGTTGAGCAAGTTCTTTCTGAAACATAAGAATTGCGCGACTTACAGTATTTCTGGATTTTATAAGTTTAACAAGAACCTGGGAAGAAATATTGTACGGCAGATTTCCTAAAACTAGTATTTTAGGATTGGCTTCTTCAGCAAACTCCTCAATATTAACTTTCAGGATATCTTTCTCAATTAAAATAACATTAAAAAGGCTGTTTGAAGTAAGTTCTGTTTTTAACAAAGATATTATCTTATGATCCTTCTCAACTGCATAAACCTTTTTTGCTATCTGGGCGACAGGGATTGTAAGGGCTCCTAAGCCGGCCCCTATCTCTAAAACAACATCATCCGGCATGACCCTGCAACGATTCACAATCATTTCCGAGGCAGCAGGATTTTCCAGAAAATGTTGGCCCAACTGCTTCCTGGCATGCATTTGCCAGGCGGCAAGTAGTACTCTGGGTGATGTCATATTCAAGATTTCTTTCGCAACCGAAGTCTAATAAATATTCTGCGGGTTATAAAATAGGCCGCTAAAGCAGGGAGAATGCCAAGAATAACTCCGCCCGTCATCATAGCAATAGTAACATCCGCACCCAGTTTTAACAGCTCTAAAATCGACTCATATTTTGTACCAAAAGGAGCTGAATTGCCAAGGATAGATATTCCAACATCGTAGCTGCCCTTGTAAAATAAAGGTATGGTAATAGGATTGCTGAACCATACACCGATTGCAGCGGCGGCTTTGCTCCCGCG
Source organism: Thermodesulfobacteriota bacterium (assembly GCA_034658795.1). Classification (GTDB taxonomy): domain Bacteria; phylum Desulfobacterota; class Desulfobacteria; order Desulfobacterales; family ETH-SRB1; genus B13-G4. The sequence continues at coordinate 4,684 of JAYEFW010000201.1, read as the reverse complement.
TAAAATAAATGCCAGAGCTAAAGCAATAACTGTATGAAACGGAATAGTAGGAGTTACACTGATAAATACTCCTATAGCCATTCCAAAAGCAACATAATGTGGATCACCATTAAGCTGTTTAAATCGAGTAATAAAATGCTGGATTTTCTCCCTCAAATTCATTTGATTTTACCCTGTCTGATGGTTTAACTATTACTAGTTTAAACTGAGACCTAAATTGAGCGATTTTTTACTCGACCTGCACCAATCTCTTGCGCATCAAGGACTTGCGAAAAGTCTCGACATATCCATTGGTATACCTACGCTTTTCGCAAACCTTGCTGCATCAAGATCTTAGCACATTTCTTCGCAAAAAATCGCTCAACTTAGGTAACATCAAAAATTATTAATTTCAACATTTCATTCTTTAGGAAGAACAGGAACATTTCTTGACTTTATCTATATCATTAAGTAATATTTATTCGGCTTGAAACTTGAACGCTTACTATTTACCACTCACCGAAGGAGGATCTCATGGCGAAAAAAAAGGGGAAATCAGTAAGTTTCGATGCAATGGTTAAATTTTTTATGCGGCATTATGATATCCCGACAAAAAAAGATGTAGCTGGTCTTATGACAAAGATAGATCGTCTGGAAACACTGATTAAGTCAAAATCAGCGCCCGGCAAAAGCAAACGTTCAGCTAAAGCTGCTCCTAAAAGAAAAGAATTCGGCCATACATCTTCTTTAACATCTTCTGATATGGTCATGGGAGTCATTAAGAAGTCCAGGCAAGGTGCGGATTTTGCCGGAATTCAGGCTGAAACTGGTTTTGGGGAAAAAAAACTTAGAAACATTATATTCAGGCTTAACCAGATGAAAAAGATTAAGCGCAAGAGCCGTGGTGTATATATAGTCTCATAGATCTATATAAAGATCCGAATTGTCCACAATCTTATGTTTTA
>JAYEFW010000201.1:0-3640 GCA_034658795.1 Thermodesulfobacteriota bacterium | reverse complement strand
AATCCCAATATTAAAGAAAACGATAATATCTGCGGCTATTTAATAAAAAAAATAGTGGCACTTAAAGAAACAAGATCGATTTTATATGATATAGAGCATACTGCAACAGGCGCCAGACATATCCATTTAAGTAACACTGATAAGGAAAATACTTTTGGTGTAGCATTTAAGACAGTGCCGACTGATTCAACCGGTGTTGCACACATTCTGGAGCATACAGTTCTTTGCGGTTCCAAAAAATTCCCCGTACGTGATCCTTTTTTTTCCATGCTGAAAAGAAGTTTGAGCACTTTTATGAACGCTTTTACTGCATCTGACTGGACGATGTATCCTTTCTCTACACAGAACAGGAAAGATTTCTACAATCTTATGGATGTGTATCTTGATTCCGCCTTTTACCCTGACATTAACGAACTCAGCTTTAAGCAAGAAGGACACCGCCTTGAAATTGAGGCCCCTGAATCATCTCATTTGGAGTCGTGGCATCTGGTTTATAAAGGCGTAGTCTATAATGAAATGAAAGGCGCCATGTCATCACCAGATCAAGTAATGGCCCATGCCCTGTTAAACAAGCTGTACCCTGATACAACATATAGTAATAATTCAGGTGGCGATCCCGCTATAATACCTGGTTTATCCTATGCTCAACTTAAGGCTTTCCACAAACGGCATTATCATCCGAGCAATGCTTTTTTCTACACATATGGGAACTTGCCTTTAAGAGATCATCTGTCTTTTATTCAAGATAAAATTTTAAAAGACTTTACAAAAATCGACCCTGAAACAGATGTTCTCTCTCAACCCCGGTGGGATAAACCCATAACGGCGACTTATCACTATCCTATCGGCAAAAATGAAGATCAAACAAAAAAATACCAGACTTGCGTCGCGTGGCTGACTGCAGACATAAAAGATTCCTTTGAAGTACTTGTTCTTACTCTACTTGAACAAATCCTTCTTGGAAATTCAGCATCGCCGCTGCGCAAGGCCTTGATAGATTCAAAGCTTGGAACGGCTCTTAGCGACGGAACCGGGTATGACTCAAATAATAAAGACACCATGTTTGTCTGCGGGCTTAAAGACGTTGAAAAATCCGTCTCAGGCAAAATCGAATCTATCATTTTTAATGTTTTAAATGAACTCGCAACCAAAGGAATCGATAATAAACTCATAGAGTCAGCTATTCATCAGGTTGAATTCCAGCGCAAAGAAATAACCAACATTCCTTACCCTTATGGTCTTCGCTTACTTTTAATTTTTTCCGGCAACTGGCTTCACGGAGGCAAGCCCGAAAGGGTTCTGCAGTTTGATGCTGATCTTCGCAGACTTCGTGATGAGCTTTCTAAAGGCGCTCTGTTCGAGAACCGCATAAAAAAGTGTTTTATAAATAATTCTCATAGAGTGCTTCTCACTCTTGCTCCTGACCGGATGATGGAAGAAAAAGAAAAAAAACGGGTTACAGAAGAACTTAAAGTTATAAGAGCCGGCTTAACACAATCAGATATTGAAAAAATAAATGAAGATGCTGAAGCCTTAAAGAAACTGCAGGAAGAAAAAGAAGATGTTTCCTGTCTCCCAACGTTAGAAATTGAAGATATCCAGCCCTATATTCAAACTGTACATGAATCTAAAACATATTGCAGGGATGATGCATCTTGTTATAATCAGCCTACCTACGGCATTTTCTACTTCTCTTCAGCAGCAGGCGCAGGTTTTTTGCAAAATCAGATGCTTCCTCTTGTACCCTTTTTTTGTTATGCCTTCTCCAAAACCGGCACAAAATTAAGACCATATACGGATTTAGCACGGCTGATTGATGCATATACGGGCGGCATTGGTTTATCATCTCATGCGCTCACCAATTTTGAAGGGACAGGCGCTGCCTGTATACCATTTATAACATTCAACGGGAAATGCCTTGTCAGAAACCAGAGCAGGATGTTTGAAATAATTGAAGAACTTTTATATGAATTTGACTTTTCTGATCTGGATAGATTGAAAAGCCTTCTGCTTGAATACAGAGCAAAAATGGAATCCATGATAGTTCACAATGGTCATAGATTAGCCATTTCTCTTGCCTCAAGAAATTTTTCAACTACCTGCGCTTTAAGCGAAACATGGCACGGTATCCACCAGTTACAGACCATTAAGAATATAACCGACAATCTTATTGATAACAAACTTGAATCTGTTTCCGATAATCTATCATCTATAGGAAAAAACCTTTTAAATAGTAATAATCTAAAAATTGCTTTGATTGGAGAAGACAACGCGCTTTCCGGTGCATCTTCTTATGCTTCATCAATACAAAAAAAACTTAATGAAATATCATCTGCAAAGCAGGCAAACGGTTTTATTTCTCCTGAAATAAGCCTTAATGATGAAATTACCAGGGAGGGCTGGAGCACATATTCTGCCGTATCATTTGTATCCCTTGCTTTTAAAACTGTACGCATGGAGCATGAAGATGCACCTGCTTTGTCTGTAATCAGCAAGCTGCTCAGATCGCTTTACCTGCACCGGGAGATTCGAGAAAAAGGCGGCGCATACGGCGGTTTTTCAATATATAACTCAGAAAACGGCATTTTTTCCTTCTGCTCTTACAGAGATCCACATATAGTATCTACTCTGAAAGTGTATGATGACGCAATGACATTCATTAAATCAGGAGACTATACTGAGGAAGACATCAAAGAAGCAATCCTTCAAATATGCTCAGAGATAGATAAACCCCATCCTCCAGGCCCTGCTGCAAAAAAGGCATTTTACAGGAAGCTGATTTCACTCTCAGATGATGCTCGAAAACATTTCAAAAAAAATCTTCTTTCATTAAAGCGCAATCAGGTAGTAAAAGTTGCGGAAAAATATTTTAATCAGGATGAAAAAAAACAGGCTGTAGCAGTGATATCCAGTGAAGAAAAATTAAAAGAGGCAAATCAAAAGATCAAAGAAAGTCCTCTAAACCTTTTTAGAATTTAGAATATTCCATTACGGCAGCAATGATAGCCAGTGATCTGCACTGATTATCATTATTTTTAAATTATTGTTGGAAACAAGTTTGCAGATACCGCTTTTATTGACAAGCTGAACTGCCGGGATATTGAGAATCTTTTGAAATTTTATCAGACTCTTTGCTGCATGATCATCGGACAACTTGGCTTCAATGAGCAGGAAAGGATTGTGATTGTTTGAAAGTAGAAAGTCAACCTCTTCCTTTTCCCTGTTTCTTAGATAATGCAAAAAAAAATTCCCAAGCCCGAGATCATTCCAGTTCGATATAGCCCGAAGAAGTTCCAGGGCAACCATGTTTTCAAATTTTGCTGCCTGGGATTCAATTCCGGCATAATCGAAGAGATATAGTTTTTTCTCTTTGGTTATGGCTCTGGATATTTTTTGGCTCCACGGAGGTATTCTGAAAACCATAAAAAAGTTCTCAAAAATCTCAATCCAGCTCCTGACGCTGTCAAACGACACATGAATATCCCTGGCAAGGCTTGCCATTGACAGCGGTCTGCCAATTCTGGAAGGCAGGAGAGAAAAGAGTATCTCCACATTTTCAATACTGCGAAGCGACGCAAGATCACGGATATCTTCGCGTAAGAGCTGTTTTCTGTAAGTGTTTGACCAAATCTGATGAAAT
>JAYEFW010000200.1:0-3020 GCA_034658795.1 Thermodesulfobacteriota bacterium | reverse complement strand
GAAGAACCTTTGATTTTAGAATTAGAAAAACGAATGGATAAAGAGTATGGAGCCAGAATAGGTGAACATACTGATTATAAGCTTGTTGTACTTAGCGGACATATTTCAACAGAAATATTAACATACTTGAAAGAAGAAAATATCGATCTTGTAGTGATGGGATCCTATGGACTATCGGGAATGGGGCTCGTATTCTTCGGTAGTGTGGCCAAGAGAGTGGCACATAAGTCACCGTGCTCTGTACTGATAGTTCGTAAACAAAAAAAGTAGCCGTTCACGGCTTGAAACTTGAAATTGGAAAGTAGAAATTTGGGAAAGATTAAAAAAATTCTATCCACTGCTGTGCTCTTAACGGTGTTTCTTTTTTCTTCAACCTATTTGGCAGCCGGCTTTGATCTAAAGGAAGCAAAAATTCCTGATTCCCTGCATTCCGGGCTGGAATATCTTTTATCCTTAACCTCTAAAGATAAAAACGAACCTGTTGATCTTAAAATTATTCAAAAGGTACTGGATTTTGTCGTTTCTCCCAAAAACAGCTCATCCCTCTATTCTACAGACAAATTGTTCGGCTCGCCTTCCGCTTATTATGAATTTGATATTAATACAGATCTGAAAGGCGTTCTCGAGTACGTTTATCATCCTGATATTCCATCATTTGCTTTTATGCCTTCTTCAGTTCGTCTATCTTACTGGACTCAGGTAAACGGACAAAATCAAGATCTGCCTGAATTGTGGACTTTTATTTCAAACCCTGATCCTCCAATAATGGTTAAAGGGGTTGAACATATAGAAATAACTCCGGATCAATTTACAGGCGCTTACTATAGTTATGATATGGATAAGGCTTTAATTCTTTTCAAGTATCGCGGCCGAAATCTATTAATCACGATTTCCAAACAAAAAGACAAGTCCGATGTAGGCAGAAAAGGTATTGTGCTGGGCTCAGATGACAACTGGGACTATCTTTATTCGGGCCGGAAAGGTCTTTCAATGCCGGGTCTTGGTTGGGTCAGCTCCTATATGTACAATTCCATCGGCATAAGCTTCCTGTATGAGGTTGACTCAAAAAAACCCGTTGTAAGATACGCTGCCTTTAAATGGCTCAGAGCTGGATGGGCTGACATGAATGTAGTGAAAAATAAGCACATTCATAAAGGCCTGGTTCGCTATGCAAAGGATTTAAAGATGATTTTGGAGCACCCTTTACTTCCAGAAGCTTCAGAACTTGCAAAATTATTTTCTGATTTTGAAAATTATCCCCCCGAAGATATGAGAATGAAGGTTAAAGGTCATTTAACTGCTCTGAAAGACAGATATAATGGAAACAAATTATCATCCGGTAAAAACTTCCCTAAAAATTTAAATATCAGAAAATATTTAAATCAAATGACAAATAAGGAAATATACGCTCTTCTTGTTGTGGAATACATGAAATCCATACTTGGGAAAAACCGGTATCTTGATAATAAATTACTTTTCAGCAAGAGGCAGCTTGATATGCCGTAGCCTCCAGTATCAACATCCTGCCGGACGAATTCTTAGTATAAAAAGCCAAACAACCACATGGGGATGATATTACCAAAACCCATGTCGATATCGTCTTTTACAACATAGGCATTTTCTTTTCCCGCTATCTGTTTTTTCCCCTTACAACCGGTTATATGATTTTAGAAAGTTTTCGTTCAACGCTCATAAATGTAGAATACCCAGAGTTGTTAAGTAATTCATTTAGTTTTTCAATGTAATCAAATTTTATTTCCTTTGGAAGAGTATTTACGAAACGAAATACATAATCATTAACATCTTCTGATTCAAAATAATCGTCTTCTTCTCCGTACTTATCAATATAAAGATAGCCATCTTCAAAAGCTAGTTCCACATCTTCCACCATCTTGATGATCAAATCCCCAATCTGTGAAGGCAATTTATCCCATAACCCTCTGAGCTTTTCCAATTGCTTTAATAATTCACGCTCAAATCCACTGGGGTTGTATAATAATTCCTCATCAGAAAGTATGTTGTCAATTTTTTTTGAAGTTTTATCAAATATAGTCAATGCCTCTTTTTTAGAGGCAAATTGGCTATTGATATTATCAATAAAACTTTGAGGGGCGAACTTTAAAATTAAGGTAATAAGTTCATCTTTTGTAAGGCTTTCTATATAATTACGTATTTTACTCTTTGAGTTAGCTTTACTCATAATTATCTCCTAAAGCGAAATAGTTAGTAGATAGTTTCAGTATAACTTTCTGGAAATAAAAACTTAACAAAAATTATTTTTGATTTATTATATTTTTCTATCTGCATAACTACAAATATTTCAACAAAAAAACTGGTGGAGTTCTTCGAAGAGAAATTCATGGATTGTTTGTAAAACAGTTTGTGGGGAGCCAAGAACGATATTTGCGGCTTCATTAAATAAACCAAGAAGTAACGCTCTTGTCTGTCTCAGGTTGATCAAAATCAATTATGGCAACGGTCTTTTCTTTTCCACCATGCAAGGCAGGATCTCCTTCTACTTTAATTGCTCGATAAAGGGGATTTCCAAATATGTTTTTTCATCAGGTGTTAGTGCCATGCGCCTTATTACCCTCTTTATTACCTCTTTTTAAGGGTATTACCCCTTTTCTGCCAGACCGCTCCCGGACCACGACCAAGGCATTCTACGGAACCTGCCTTTTGTAAATTCCTTAGCACTTTTCGCACCATATCCCGGCTGACCCCCATGCACGCGTGTTCAAGTTCATACAGCGTGAATCTTCCGGGAAATGCCTCAACCGCTGCCTCAACCTGCTCTGTTTTGGCTCCGCGTGGACTTTTCAAGTGATCGACGCGATCTTCAAATTCACGATAAGCGTTTTTGAAAATGTAGAGAAGGTAATTGATGAATGGCCATGGATCGTGCTTGCCTTCATGCCAGCCCTGCGAGCTTTGCTCAAGCGTTTCATAATAACGTTCTTTGTTTTGTTCAATCAGCCGTTCCATGCTTATATAGCGGCCGACTTCAAGTTCTGAATGGT
>JAYEFW010000199.1:0-3038 GCA_034658795.1 Thermodesulfobacteriota bacterium | reverse complement strand
CAGCGGATTTTGCGATTTTTTCTAATGCCTTTTTTTGCTCTTCCGTAAACTTCAATACTTCCGGGTGATCTTCAAAGGTATGAGAAATACAAGGCAATGCCTGCGGCATAAGAATGTAATCATGCGGCCGAATGGAATCAGGCGGCACCACATTGGCATTGCTATCGGCATGGGCAGCAGACAATAGCATGAAAAAAACGAAAAGGGTCAACAAATAGCCGGTCATTACTTTTTTCATAGTTTTAAATCTCCTTTTTAAGATGGTAACAACATGATGTTATTGAACTCGTTGAATGCTTTTAAAACATTCTATCTTTTGTCTTTTCCTTTTAGGTTAGAATCTCATACGAATACCCCCGAAATAGTTAATGCCGATAATAGGAATTTCCAGGCCTTCCACCTTCTTGTTAAAGATATTGTCAACATTCACATAAATCTCCAGCTTTTTGGTTAAGTCTTTCGCAAGCCCCAAATGGCAGAGTGTATATGATTCTTCTTTTTCAGGTTCTATTAGATAGCCGCCCGTGTATTCTAACCAGAAATCAGCTCTAAAACCACAGTCCTTATTGGCATAAGAGGTATTGAGTATGGCCCGGTTCCTTGGCCGGGCTTCAAGCCGTTCTCCCGTCTTTTTGTCCTTTGCATCAAGATATACATAACTGCCCTTTATCGAAAAATTATCCATCAGATCAAACCCTGCTTCAAGTTCAATTCCCTGTATCTCTGCCTTATTGATATTCGTGTACTGAAAGACGTTTGGCTCAACCATCACTTTTGTAATGAGGTCTTTCACATCATTGTAAAAGTAAGCTGTCCTGTAAGAGAATCGACCCAGCTCTCCCTCAATAGCTGCTTCGTAACTCTTGCTTTTTTCAGAATCTATGTCCGGGTCACCGATAATACGTTTGCCAAAACGATAGGCATTTAGATACAATTCGGCAGGTGTGGGATTTTTAAATCCCTGGCCATAATTGGCTTTGATTCTAAAGTTAGGAAGCAGGCAGAAAGTTGCGCCTATTTTCGGGCTTAATTGATTTTCAAGCTCATCGCTGCAGTCATAACGCAGGGCCGGGACAATCAGAAACCGATCAGTGAGTTGCCACTCATCCTGGAGGTAACCGGCGTAATACTTGATTTTTGCCTCCGAACCGGTTTTGGTCATCCCTTCCTTAGTGACTTGATATGTACCTTCTCCTGTATTTATCCATGGGCCCTTAAAATATTCATAGCGATATTCACCACCAAAAGTTAAAAAATGGTCGTCAAAAAAAACTTTGCTGATTTTACCTTCGGCTACCCGCGTCCATCTATCCACTTTTCCAAAATCACTCAACTCTCCTTCTTTGACTGGTTTTCCCTTCAACATGGCGTCTTTATTGTATCGAGTTTCACTATATTTGTCGTAAACAGATGTATAGATCTTGAAAAAAGCATCTGTTCCCTGCTGCCTGTGAGAAAGCCCCAGTGATAAGTCATACCTGTGATTGTCATCATAAATTTTATTCTGAATTTGAGATGGCCCATTGTTGAAGTAATAATGCTTTCCTCTTCTTCGTCCATTACACTGGCGTCAAAGGTTAAGGTCGTGACTCTATCGAAATCGTAAGTCAGTTTCAAAGCGCCTGTTTTCAGGTTTCTGTCTGGTCGAGGTGTATCGCCGTTTTCTTGTATATACGGCTCGGCATCAAATATTTGACCGGAAAGTGACACACCCCATGTCCCCATCTCGTGCCCTCCGGACATAAGATGAAAAGACAGATTTCCATTTTGGCCATCATTGTTGAATTGTCCATATTGCGCCTGAGATTTAAAGAAAAACTTTCTGGGTTTTTTTGTGATGATATTGATAATACCGCCAAGGGCATCGCTCCCGTAAACAGCGCTCATCGGCCCCCCTGACTATTTCTATCCGCTCTATATTTTCTGTGGTAATTCTATTCAGTTCAAAACTGTGGCTGACTTCTCCCGCAATCCGTTTGCCGTCAATCATAACAATGGAATGTTCGCCTTTAAAACCCCTTATAACCGGTTCTTTCTGCTGTAAATTGACGCCGGTAGAAAGCTTGAGAATATCCCTTATGCGGTTAGCTGATCTGGCCTCGATTTCATCTTCAGTAACTACTTCCACAGAAGCTGGAACCATAGAAAGATCGGCTTCTGTCCGAGAGGCTGTAACGACTGTCTTTTCAAGCCTAACTGGCTCTAAATCCGCAGCCGCCGGTCCTGCCAGCGTAATAAAAACAAGGGCTACAGTTAGAGTAAATCGGCACATCGCTCTTTTTAATTGTTTCACCATGCTTTCTCTCCATGTCCACCGTTGTCCTTTTTTTGAGTTGAAGGTTTCATAATCTCGTATACCTGTTTTGGCGTAAGATTATTTTCTTTTGCGATGTCATTGATGGTTTGTGTTTCATTTTCAAATTGGATACTGGCTTGCCGCAGCAACGTTATACTTTTGGATAAATCAAGATCGGCCTTTTTGACAAACTTTTTTAAGGAGGAAAGCTCGGCGTGACCATAAGGTGGTTCGCCGTACTTAATACTAGCCACATCCTTTATTGATTCGCTAATATTAATTATTGTACTCATTGGTGGAATTTGAAAATAAGTACCGAGACCGGCAATAAGAGTAAGTATCAAAGCAACATTAAAATTTACAGTAAACACCTTCATTTGTTTTGATTTGTTTTTTAAATAAGCGGTTATTGGTTTCCAATTATAATAAACATGCAGAAATCCGGCCAATAAAAGAAGAATACCTAAATTAAGATGTAACTCGCCCCATTGCGTTTTGCTTAAGCCCCATAGCTGCCAATGTGACCAATATGCGATACGGCCATGTGGTATAATGTAAAGTATGACGCTCGTCAGAATACAAAGCACAAACGAAATTAGCATAGTCAACGATGTGATTTTCCGAATATTCACAGTATTTTCTCCAAGTTAATTATTAGTAATAAATTTGGGCGATTTTGCACCCAAGCTCTCAGCTAAACTGATTGAGGATTAATTTTAAAGTTTCTATAAACTGACCGAAA
>JAYEFW010000198.1:0-3044 GCA_034658795.1 Thermodesulfobacteriota bacterium | reverse complement strand
ATGGTGAAGTCGGGATGCAAAAATGCCAAGTTATTTTTTACCGAGCCTTAAGTTCCGACTCTAACAAAGCAATGGCGATCTCTTGAGTCGTGAAAAAATGAGTAACAACTCCGCTCTTCAACGCTGCCCTGGCGATATTGAACAATTTTGGATCAGTAACAATAAAAAAAGACCCTTCTTTGACTTTTCTTAATTGTCTGAGGCTGATTCCAATTCTCTGGTATTTTTTTGAAAATACTTCCTTGCCATTAGATTTGAGATAGATTCCTCCGCATATTTCTCCTTCTGCATCAGTTCCTTTCATTTCATGATGAATAGCAAGATCGGTTAACAGATTGTCTTCTTTACTCTGCATGTTTCGACAGGAAAATAACGCATAATCCAGACTTTCCCATTGTTGTTCAATATGTTCCAGATAAGGCCTGTTGTTATCAAAAAACGTCTTGTCGGCAAAAGCAAAACTCGCAATTTCTGACGATCTTCCGCCAAACAAATCTGCGAATCGCTTAGCATTAAAATTTACATCCATACCATGATCAGTATATCCTATACTTCCTGTCATAGGCTGGAATAACGCACCTGGAATCTTCATTTTATTAAGGTATTCGTATGGAAGATTTATCTTCCCGTCATCAATTGTTTCCACATTCAAATCAGTTCTATTCCCCTTTGAATTAATACAGCTTTTGTCGCGGTATTTGTTTATCTCCTGGCGGCAGACTTTCAAAGCTTCTGCGATTTCCACACTCAAAGAACCTGACGGAACAGCAACGGCTGCATGACCGTTCTTCTCTTGTTTGTACATAATGGATTTCAGAAAATACCATGCAGTTTTTGAAATAAGATCTTTCCATCCGTCCTGACCATTTTTTTCGCTTATGACAATTTTGATATTGAATATGGTTTCCAAAGCCTCTGCCACCAAGACTGGTCTCATGCCTTTGATTCCTGATTGTTTTATGAATTTTTTCATATTTTCCAATATGTTCATTGCTGAGGTGGAATCATGAAATATACTCAGCTTGCTTTCTGGTTTACAAATGGCCTTGACACAGGACTCAACATCGGCTTGATGGGGGTGTGTATGCCACGGATCCTGAAGGAAAATAATAAAACCTGTTTTTCCATGTGTCGCTTCTATGATTTGGGCGTCTCCACCCTCTGGCCCACTACAATACAACTTCACGGTGTTTATGCCTGTTCCCCCTGTATTTAAGATTGTTCCGGTCGTTTTGGTCGCTATTATTTCACCGAAGCAATTGATTGTTTCGCTATTTTTCCCGACGAATGCCAGCATCTCATCCTTCATCCTGTTATGAGCGATCAACGTAAATATTTGCTTTTGAAACAAAAACTGGTCACAAGTCGTTTCATGAATACTACTGATGAGTTTCTTCATATCTTCCGGGCGAACAAAATGAGAATTGCCACACCCCTGTGAAGCTACCCAACTAAATATTTCCCAAATATATGCAGCAGTATTGATCAAGAGAGGTTTTCTATGAATAATACATTGTCTTCTTAACATATAGTTTTCACTAATAAATTTGTATTGTTCTTCAGTGGCGGTAAACTGATAAACGGCATCTATTTCTCCTTCAGCAACCATTGAAGCAATTGTAGATATTCCTCCATCATGGATATCTGCAAAAAACCTGATTTCTCCGCCTATCACGCCTTCATAGTATTCAATGAATCCCGTGCCTACCAAAACAAAATATGTACTTCTTGTGAGGTGGAGTATTGGTTTTGTGATTGCCCAAAAAGGCAATACCCTGTCAAGAAAAACAAAAAATTGACTTTTGCGTCTTTTTTTCATTGATGGGCAAGCAATAATTGCGATACGCTTTTTATTTTTAATGGGTGTTTCTTGCATTTTTTCTCCTCTTTTTTGTAAAGAGCTTCTTGCAGCGCATTACTGCCATCAAGAATGTATACGTCAGCGACACAGGCCAACATGACGAATCAGTGATTGAAGAAACAGGGGTTAATCTCCATTAAGGAACGTGGACGAATTAACATCCTCAAGTAGGCGCACAGATTTGGGTCGTATGCTGGATGTTGTGGGGGCTGAGGGGAAAAATCCTCAGCTACCCGATTAGGCCATTTCTTTGGAATATCAATAAACTATCGATTGCCCAAATGAGGTGCTTATGTACAAATCGAAGTCCCAATAAGGTTGTCTTGAATAAACGGTCATGCCTATTTGAGGATATATACATTTGGGTAGTCCATAAGTTTCAAAGTCGCGGCAATGACACCTGCGACTGCCGGGACATCGTGAATAATTATCAGCGCGTTGCTCTTACTTAGCTCCTCCATCATGGGTTTCGAAAACATGTTGCCGTAATCAACGTAGTTGGCCCCCTTGACATGACCTTTCTTAAACTTCGCTTCATCGCGAAAATCCACAAACGTGCAATTTTTTAGCTTTCCGGCATCGCCTTCGGTGATGATTAGCGCGGCAAAATCGTTCTTGTTCACAGCAATCAGGGCCTCAAGAAGTTTCGGGTTACCTTCCGTGGCGTACCCTGCCTTTTTCCACCCGTTGATGCCATCGCTCATCCAGTAAACATTCTTGTAGCCATTAGAAACCGCCAACCTGGCGGCATGATAGGATTTCCATCATGTGCTTGATGCGCAATAGGTTATAATGGGAGTGTTCTTGTCTTTTGGAAGCTGAGCTATGTCAAAATCGACTTCGCTCAGTGGCATATCAATGCGTTTGTGGTCCTTCGGAACCAAACATGTTATGTGGATTGTGCCGGAAGGATGACCCTTCATGAAATCGGTTGTGTGACTGTGGCATGCAACCATTGTCGCACCATTTTCGTGAAGTTTTTTTGCTTGTTCCAGGCTTACCGCTTTGAAGCCGTCTCCCCCTTTTTCAGGAGCGGGCACCTTGGCCGTAAAACCGGACGTTGAAAATCCGACTATCAACAATAATGATAAAATAATAATTGATGTTTTCCTGTGCATCATTAGACTCCTTTCTCCATTAATGACTCTGTTGATTTACTACATCCAATCTTTAGTCCACCAAA
>JAYEFW010000197.1:7729-12746 GCA_034658795.1 Thermodesulfobacteriota bacterium | reverse complement strand
ACTACATTGAGAAATTATGCAAACTCGTTTCGTAATAGATTAATTTTATTAGGATAATATTTTGTGGTGCCATAAAATATGCTCAAAAAATGCTATTTCTCGGTGTTTTTTCGCAAAGATGGGTTAGAAGAAGGTTGCCGACACCTGCAAGATCCGGCACATGATTTGTTTCCATAATCATCTGCTTGATTTTGCTAACAAAGGTTTCAGCATTTTTGCGAACCCTGCGGGACCATTTGCTGATTATCATTACCGAATCATCAACACCCATGTCGCCCAACATCGAAATAAGATGATCATCATCAAAGTGCCCCCACGGTTCAATAAGTTCGCCTTTAACGTATTCCTGTAGCCCGCACAGCAGGATTTCACATTTTTCGCCTGTTCTATAATTAATAAGGAATTCTTCAGGCCTGGCAAGATAATCAGGAGCCAGGTATGTTGCAATAATTTTAACTCTTCTTAACTCTTCCTCAGCATCTTTTAAGCTCCCAAATTTTGTCCTGAATATCCTTAATATTTTTAAGGGCTCGGCTCTTGGATATAACTTAATTCCATTTTTAATTATGCCTTTTGTCTCTTTTTCAACATCCCCGGGTCTCAAGACCTCCATGATATGAGAACGCAATCCTTCACGATAATACCTCCTGTAATAATATATTCCAGGAACTCTTATAAAGTTCAGATCAAGTATGTCTTTATGCTACAGGTATGCTTTGTCTCTAATATCTTTTTCAGGCATGTAATTTTAGGTAAGCGTTCACAGTTGTCGGTTTACAGTTTTATGTTTTGATCAACCGTTAACAGTTAACCGTGACCGATTACATATAATCATATAGGAACTTCGTCGATAATATCAGCAACTTCATCAATTGCATCATGTGCTGTATTTCCCACAACAGGAACTATCGAAACTACAGCGCCCACAACTCGTGTCGGCACTGAAACAAGTTTGGTAAGGACACATCCGCTCAGCATCGTCAAAGTTACCAATATTAATAATAGCTTTACAATCTTCATAATAACCTCCTTTGAAAAAAATTCTGACAGGATAACAGGATAAACAAGATTTTGTTTCAAGTGAACAAGCAAGGTTAAAAGGTTTAATTATAAATTTTAGTGAACAGAAAGTTGGAATCAAACGTAAGGGCTCGGTCAAAAATAACTTGGTAGAATTTGCGCTCGAATTTGCCGTAGATTTAATCGATCTGATTGAGCAAAACCGTAGAAATAGCGAGCTATTTCGAGGACTTTTGCGATTGAAGATCGGTTAAAGATATGGTGAAGTCGGGATGCAAAAATGCCAAGTTATTTTTTACCGAGCCCTAAGGTAAGGAATTTTGATGTCAAAAAAGTATCTTTGAATTCGTTGGGCGATATGTGCTCTTCATCGCTTTCTAACCTTGAACCGTGGAACTTTGAACCTGAGTAGTTACAAATTTTTCATCCAATCTCGGGCATAAGTGCCCATTTTATAAACCATGTCTGGGCGGCTTCCGAATTTTTATCCATACATAGTATGCCGCCATTCTGGAACTTGAACACAGGTTTTTCGATGGATCCGGTTATCAGGTAGGAAGTCAGCCTCTGCATAAAGGGTAAATGACCGACAAACATTAAATTATCGCTGATTTTAATTTTATCGGCAAAAGCAGCAACATCATCCAGAGGATTAATTCCTTCAATTTCCTGGATGCCGCCGTCCGGTTTCAGGGCTGATGCAAATATCTCTGCAGTCTGGAGTGCTCTCTTTTTTCCGCTATGCATGATACGGGAAACATTGACCCCATATTTTTCTGCAATCCCCGCAATATGCTCAGCTTCTGAAATTCCTTCCTCAGAAAGTCCCTTGGCAGCATCTTTATCCTTGGGCAAGCTCTTGCCGTGCTGAACAAGCAAAAGTGCCATGATGTTCTCTCCTGTTGAAAATCTATACCCGTTTAATCGGCTTTAATACCAAGCTCTTTTTCCTTCTCAGCTACCGCCAGCCTGGTTTTTATAACAGTATCTGGAATCAGACTCATGGAATCAATTCCACACTCTACAAGAAAAGTGGCAAATTCAGGAAAATCACTGGGAGCCTGGCCGCAAATACCAATCTTCTTCCCGCGGCGCTTGGCCACATCAATAACCATACGCACCATAGTTTTAACCGCTTGGTTTCGTTCATCAAAAATGTGAGCCACAAGATCCGAATCCCGGTCCAGGCCTAAGGTCAACTGGGTCAAGTCATTGGAACCAATGGAAAATCCGTCAAAGACATCGCTGAAAGCCTCGGCTGAAATTACGTTGCTTGGAATTTCGCACATTACATATACTTCCAGCTCGTTTTCGCCCTGGACAAGCCCGAATTCCTTCATAACCTCTATTACTTTACGGCCTTCCTCAGGAGTACGACAGAAAGGAACCATCAATTTGATATTGGTAAGCCCCATATCATTTCTGGCCTTGAGCAAAGCTTTACATTCAAGTTCAAAGGCTGGTTTATATTTCTCATCATAATAACGTGAGGCCCCACGCCAGCCAATCATGGGATTGCTTTCATGCGGCTCATACAGAGTGCCGCCTACCAGGTTTGCATACTCATTACTCTTAAAATCTGATAATCGTACAATCACATCCTTAGGATAAAAACCTGCGCCAATACGACCAACGCCTTCGGCAAGTTTATCAATAAAGAACTGTTTCTTGTCATCAGGGTAAGCAGTTGTAAGAGCTTCAATTTCTTTTACAATTTTTGCGATCTTTTCATCAGATTTAGCTTTTGCTTTTAGATCGTCGAAATAATAAAGAGCCAGGGGATGAATACCAATATGAGAATTAATAATAAATTCCTCCCTGGCCAGGCCTACGCCCTCATTGGGTATCTGACACTCAGTAAAGGCCCTCTCAGGAATACCAACATTCATCATTATATCTGTCTTTGTGGGAGGCAATGTGTCAAGATCCAGTCTAACTACAACAAACTTCAAAAGCCCCTCATATATGTTACCTGTTTCACCTTCAGCACATGAAACAGTCACCTCGCTTCCATCTTTTATTACTTCAGAACCGTCTACAGTACCGATTACACATGGAATTCCCAGTTCACGTGAAACTATTGCAGCATGACAGGTTCTTCCCCCGCGGTTGGCAACTATGGCGCTTGCTATTTTCATGATTGGTTCCCAGTCAGGATCGGTCATGTCGGTAACCAGCACTTCACCTTTTTTGAACTCATGAATATGGGCTGAATCCTTAATTATATGCGCTACCCCCTGACCTATCATGGCCCCAACAGCCTGCCCTGATGCAAGGACCTTGCCTTTTTCCTTCAGCACGTAGGTTTCAAGAACTCTCTTTGATGAACTTTGTGAATGCACGGTTTCCGGCCTTGCCTGTACAATATAAAGTTTTCCTGTTCCAGTGTTACCGTCACCGTCCTTGGCCCATTCAATATCCATGGGTTTTTGATAATGATCTTCGATAATACATGCCCATTTTGCCAGTTGGATAATTTCATCATCGTTTAATATATATTTCCCACGTTCCTCGGGAGTAGTATCTATATTTTTGACTGTTTCTTTGTCATGGGAATCTGAATTATAAATCATTTTAAGTTCTTTACTTCCCACCTTCTTGCCAACAATTGGCCGCTTCCCTTTTTTAAGTGTGGGCTTGAAGACGTAATATTCATCGGGATTAACAACACCAAGTACTACGTTTTCGCCAAGTCCCCAGGAACCGGTGATAAAAACCGCATCCTCAAAACCGCTCTCTGTGTCAATTGAAAAAATGACGCCGGATGAAGCCGCATCACTGCGAATCATTTTCTGAACGGCAATGGAAAGGTAAACGTCAAACTGTCCAAATCCCTTGTCGTGGCGATAAGAAATTGCGCGATTGGTAAACAGACTTGCAAAACATTTCCGGCAGTTTTCAATAAGGGCATCCGCCCCTCTGATATTAAGAAAGGTTTCCTGTTGACCTGCAAAAGAGGCATCCGGCAAATCCTCCGCTGTAGCAGACGAACGAACCGCCACATCCACATTTGAACCATATTCCTCTTCCATTTTCTTATAGGCCTCAATAATAGCCTGCCTCAGGTCATCCGGAAACTCGGCATTTCTGATTATGCTTCTGACCTTCTCGCCGCGTTCCTGAAGATTTTTCATATCATGGGTATCAAGTCCTGCCATGGCATCCAATACATCATTTGCAATTCCCGCTGTTTTAATCAAATGTTTATAAGCATAAGAAGTGATGGCGAAACCATTAGGAACAGCAACGCCTTTCGATGTTAGTTTCTGATGCATCTCGCCTAGAGAGGCATTCTTGCCGCCGACCAAAGCAACGTCCCCGATTAAAACTTCATCAAACCAAAGAATAAATGCCTTATCATGTTTATCTGCCATCTTTGTCTCCTAATCAGCTTTTTCGGTTAATTAATTAATATAATACAAAATAATACCAATAGCCAACCACTTATTTTTATTTATATCTAAACTAATATATAAGTGTCAATATTAACCTTTCACTAATTGTAAAAGTTCACCACAGAACGACACGGAGTTTCACTGAAAATTGTAAACTTTGAACGTAGATTCCGAGCTGATCTCTTGGTAGAAAACAAGATTTTTGTAAAAATAAGGCCATAAAAAATATAACAAATCAGGACGAAGCCCAATTGATCAATTATCTAAAAATAACTCGCTTGAGACTGAGTCTATTGTTCAACTTTGGGACATAGACGTTCGCAATGATGAGAAGAGTATTTTATAATTCCGTGAAAATCCGTGGTGAACCATTACCAAAAAACCAATTTAAACCAATGCCTCTAAACGTTTTTTGAGCTCCAGATAATTGGTTTTACCTGTTCCCAGAACCGGTATTTCATTCAATTTTATCACATGCCTGATATTGTGAAGAGCGCTGAGACCGGCATCGCGAAGGCAGGAATTTACCGATACCCGATCTGTATCCTTAACTGTAAATAATATCAACTCGGGATTTTCCTCGCTGGGTGTTGCCTCAACTG
>JAYEFW010000197.1:0-7629 GCA_034658795.1 Thermodesulfobacteriota bacterium | reverse complement strand
TGCCTGATATTGTGAAGAGCGCTGAGACCGGCATCGCGAAGGCAGGAATTTACCGATACCCGATCTGTATCCTTAACTGTAAATAATATCAACTCGGGATTTTCCTCGCTGGGTGTTGCCTCAACTGCGATTACAGGGCCCTCGTCATCATCACCTGCAAAGTGTGGCACTAAGACCTCTTCTATAGCGGGCAGTGAGATCATCTCACCCCCCAGCTTAACAAAGCGTTTCAAGCGACCGCAAAAGGTTAAAATTCCCTCAGTATCTTCGGATATAAGGTCGCCGGTTTTGTACCATTCTTTGCCTTTATACTCAACAAAGGGAGATTCTCCGTCATAGTTCAGGTAACCGCTGAATACACTTGGGCCGCGCACCAGAAGCATCCCAGCTCTGTTCCTGCCGACTTCTTTACCGGTATCAACACTAATAATTGTATGTTTAACTGAGGGCATTATTCTGCCGACCGTATATGGTTTTGGGGCGCTTTCCATGTTGAAGGATATAATCGGCGAACATTCAGTTTCACCGTAGCCTTCGAGAAGTTTTATTTTTGGGCAGCGTTCATTTATAGACTTGTATACTGCTGCCGGACATTTTTCAGCACCGCTGATAGCAAGCCGTAATGTTTGAAGCTGTCTGCTGCTCGATGCTTTCACGATGCCATTTATAAATGTGGGAGTCCCGACCATTAGCGATACTCTGTATTCCTCTATCAAACGCGCGATAGTAGATGCCTCGGTAGGATTGGGATTATATACTGTACGAATACCCATAGATAAAGGAAGTACAATTGTTGCTGTAATGCCGAATGAATGGAATGGAGGCAGGATGCCAATTAAAACATCCTTTTCCCTGACGGTTGCCATTGAAGGGATATCCCTAATATTTGTCATTATATTTTTGTGTGAAAGCGGTACCGCTTTAGGCAGACCCTCTGAGCCACTGGTAAACAGAATTACAGCGGTATCATTCATTTTGGGGTGTTTTAACGACGACCACGTCAGCCGGCTCCTTAAATAGGCTGATATCTTGGATTTATACGAAATTTTTTTGCGAAGATCCTCAAGAAACACAAAGCGGTCGCTCAATTGGTCCAGGTTTATTCCTTGCATTGAAA
This sequence comes from Thermodesulfobacteriota bacterium, assembly GCA_034658795.1. Lineage (GTDB taxonomy): Bacteria > Desulfobacterota > Desulfobacteria > Desulfobacterales > ETH-SRB1 > B13-G4. Next base: position 6,512 of record JAYEFW010000197.1, on the reverse strand, counting down.
GCCTGTTAACCAGTACATTAGCAGTTAATATATTATTTACGCCAATAAGATTAAGTGAATGTACCATATTGCGAGGGCCGACTGTCCAGTTCACCATAACCGGTATTTTGCCGGCAAAAAGGGTGGCCAGATAAACTGTTGTGGCTCCTGCCGATGCCGGCAGCATAATCCCTATATGGCTGCCGGGTAAAGACTTTATCAGGGGTTTAAGCACCATAATTGCAACAATAATATCGCGATATGTTTTTTCGCCGCTTACCTGATCTGTGATGATAAGTTTGGAAGGATTCCGTTTTGCCTGGTTCAAAAAAACCTCAGTTATCGTACTCCCTTCGGCTACGGTTAACTGATTGTTTGAAAAAGGTTGTCTAAGCCACCTCTTACTCGCCGGTTTCAATGGCACATTATCAGATGCCACTCCTTTGCCCATTGCAGCCTGCATTACATCCCCGACAGTATTCAATGAACCAGTATCAACCTGAGAAAACCCGAATTCTTTTTCCAGCCATGCAATCACTTCTGCAACGGCAAGACTGTCCAGCCCAAGGTCATACGCCAGATGATGGTCTTTTTTTATGTTTGTCTGCCCCGTAAATTGCCCCAGAAATTCAATAACCAGTTTCTGTGTGGTTTCAGGCACAGCATCGGTCTTCCAGTCGATCTTTACATGCTCCGGCTCAGGGCATATCCTAACACCACCCTTCTCATAGAAAAGATATGGGACATAGGTATTTCGGGAAGCATCGGCATTATAGAAATCCTCCAGAAAACGGTTCATGGTAATCCGGTCTGCTGTGCGGGGAAAGTTTTTTGGTTCGACAAACTCAATCTGTACCGGCCTTCGCGGCATGAAAAATAAGCCGTTAAGGAAAAGATACTTCAGGCCCTGCTTAAGGTTAAACATAACATCCGGATTCTTGCCTGAAGCCCAGCTAAAACTGCTTCCCCACAAGCCATTCTGACGTACCAGAACCACACGGACATCCGGAATCTGTTCCATAATTAGTTTGACTGCGCTGGTTGCCCGGATTTCTTCCATGCAACTCCTTTTAAGGTGGCCCGCAGGGTAGAGCAAAAAATTTCCATTGCTTCGAATATATTCAACAGTTTCTGAAAGCACTTCTTTAATAACTGCGGAAGCAGCACGTCCTGTTCTAGGAATATCAGGGATCAACCTTGCTCCAAAGCGTTTGCTTATCCATGCAACCAGAGGATTAGTTAGCCGTAATTCAACGGCAAGTGATTGCGGTGCAAAATCTTTGTGCAAAATAGAAACTATGATGGCAGGATCTATCAATGCAGGATGATTCGGCAAAAAAAGAATGCCGTTTTTTCCCCTTGATTTTATATCATCCAGCCCTTTTATTTTGATGCTGTAACGAAGCCTGAGTAAAATTTTGGCTAAAAGCCTCAGCAAGTTATTCAATAGACTATATTTCTTCATTATCTCTTCCCTCATCTACAAAATATAATAAAGTTCCGCCTGCAATAAAGAAGAGCGAAATAGACATAATACTGACTCTTGATGAAATATCACTGCTGTATCCCATATGTCTGACCATAAGGCCGATTAATCCCATGAAAACAGGACCAATGACCGCAGCGAATTTTCCAAGCATATTATAGAAGCCGAAGTACTCGGCTGATTTGTCCACAGGAATTATTTTGGCATAATAAGAGCGGCTTAATGCCTGTATGCCACCCTGCACCATACCAATGATAATGGCAAGAATATAGAATTCAATTTTATTTTGCATGAAACCTGCCCATATGGAAACAAAAAGATAAACTCCAATTGCTATAAAAATTGAGCGCCTGGCGCCTATCTTGCCCCCAAGATAACCAAATCCTATGGCTGAAGGAAATCCGACAAATTGTGTGATAAGCAATGCAACAATTAAATCATTTGATTCAAAGCCGATTGAAATTCCATAATCTACTGCCATACGTACTATTGTGTCCACCCCGTCCATATAAAGCCAGTAAGCCATAAGAAACATAAATATGGGCTTCAGACGACGGGCCTGATGAAAAGTCTCTTTTAACTGGACAAAGCCTGCTTTCACCATATTAACGCCGGATACCGCATCTCTGCTCACAGGTTCTCTTACAAAAATAAAGAGCGGTATAGAAAAAAACGCCCACCATGCCCCCACGCAGAGGAACGAAAATTTCACAGCTTCTCCGGCATCAGCAAATCCAAATGTTTCAGGCCTGAGGGTCATCCATACATTTAAAGCAAAAAGAAGACCTCCGCCCAGATATCCCAGCGAAAATCCCAACGCAGAAACAAAATCCATTTTCTTTTTTGAGGAAACACCGGTTATTAATGAATCATAGAAAATGTTTCCTCCTGAAAATCCGATAGTTGCAAAAACATACAAAACAACGGCTATCGGCCAGTTGCCCTTTGAGACCATATACAGGGACGAAGTCATAACCACGCCCATATAGGCAAAGAACATTAGAAACTTCTTTTTTGATGTTCCCTTGTCGGCAATAGCTCCAAGTATGGGTGCAAATAGAGCCACAAAGATACAGCCAATCGAATTTGCCATCCCCAATCTTGCTGTACTCACCGTGGCATCAACACCGGCACTCCAGTATTGCTTAAAAAAAATCGGGAAAAAGCCAGCCATAATTGTGGTGGCAAAGGCCGAATTAGCCCAGTCATACATGCTCCAGCCGAATATTGCTTTCTTATCATCTATCTGCATTTTATTGCTTTTAAATATTATTTTTTTTCAAAGGACTAAAGGGTTGCGAGTTTGTAAATTTCTGATTATTCAAAATTTATTTGTTAATATAATAAAAAATCTTATAAATGGTAAATTTGATGATATAATTCTATATGAATGATGAAAAAGCAACTCTTATATCCTTAAAGGAAGTCGGCGGACCGGTGAAATTCGGGTAAAGGATTTGGATATTGATATAGCAGATGTCAAGCATTGATGAATTGGTAGCCGTTCACGGCTTGAAACTTGAAATTGGAAAGTAGAAATTTAGGAGAGATGATACGAGTTTACGAGTTGGATGTTTACAAGCTGGCGGAATACAAAGCAATAGTTGAAAAACTCGGCCTCAAATTGAATACGTTCATCAACAGTACAAAAGCATGAAGGCCAAATTTCTATTTTCCAGTTTCTAATTTCAGCGTTACGTGAACGTTTACCGATTTTTTAATGTATTATAGAGCTCAAAAGCCTTCTCCGGCGTCTCATTATCGTGGACTACGGCCCTAACAGCCTGTATCATTGCGATTGGTGATTCGGACTGGAATATATTTCTTCCCATATCTACGCCGCTCGCTCCTTCCTGAATCGCCCTGTAAGCCATTGTAAGGGCATCCAGCTCGGGAAGCTTCTTGCCACCAGCCATTACAATGGGGACAGGGCAAGAAGATGTGACGGTTTCAAAACCATCTTCAATATAATATGTTTTAATGTAATGCGCGCCAAGTTCGGCACAAATTCTTGTTGCAAGCCTGAAATAGCGGGCATCGCGGTTCATATCCCTTCCAACCGCAGTAACTGCCAGGGTGGGAATCCCATAGCGCGTCCCCATATCAACCATACGGGTCATATTGATAATCGACTCTTTTTCATACTCACCGCCTATGAATACCTGGACAGCCATTGCACAGGCATTAAGACGTATCGATTCCTCTATACCAACAGCAATTGCCTCATTGGACAGTTCTTTCAAAATACTGGTTCCACCTGAAACCCTTAGAACAATGGATTTTGTAAACGAAGGAGGCACAATGCTTCTCAGAATCCCACGGGTAAGCATGAGTGTGTCGGCATAAGGGGCAAGAGGAAGAATATTGATATCAACTCTTTCCAGACCGGTAGTCGGACCCTGAAAATATCCGTGGTCAATAGCCAGCATAACAGTACGGCCGGATTTTGGATTAAAAATCCGGGCAAGTCTGTTTTTCATACCCCAGTCAAGTGAATTTGAGCCTTTAAGGAAAAAACCCTCTGTTTTATAAGGAACATCTGTATGAAACTTTTTCGCCTCTTTTATTTCATCGACATCCGGCATTACATACCTCCTCTCTATTACCTATAACGTTTAAAAACTCAAAAGTAACTTGTTAACAACCAGAGGCAGCGGGCACTTAAATTTAAAACGGCTGACTGTTTGAGCGTATTAGTGAGCATTAAGAAAAAAGAGTCGCTTTTGTATATTCTTGTTAAAAGGATAAACTCAAGTCATAAAGCTCGATTTTTCTGAGTGATATTAATACTCTTTTTTCATTAGGCTCACTTATGCGCGAGTTTCAGACGTTCTTAAATTTAAGTGCCCGCTGCCTCTGGTTAATCTCATAATGGAGTTTTCAAATTTCTGTTAAATAACTCTTTCATTACCCCCATCAATCGGTACTTGAGCGCCTGTTGTCTTCGCAAAAGCTCTGCCGGCCATAGCACAGACCATAGCAGCAACATCTTTTGACGTCACTTCTGTTTTCAAAAGATTTTTAGTCTTATATTCTGCAACTGTCAGCCCGTAATGCTTAGCCCGACCCTCCAGCACTTCCTGAGTCCAGATTCCTGTGTCAAAAACAGCATCCGGATGAACTATATTAACACGAATGCCAAAAATGGCCAATTCCATTGCAGCTATACGGGCGAGCTGAGTCAGGCCGGCCTTGGCAACCGAATAGGCGGAAGCGCCAGGCCCCGGAGCTGGAACGTTTTTGGAAGCTATAAAAATAACCGCAGGATCAATGCCCTGTTTAAGATAAGGTATGCATGATTTTAACAATCTCTGATGGCTGGTTAAATTTATTTGCATGCTTCGATTCCAGGTTTCAGCATCCATTTCCTCAATACTCCGGCTGGCAGGAAATATTCCTGCATTGGTCACCAGAATATCAAGACCTCCAAAACTCCGAACAATAAACTCAACCACTCCCTGCATGGCCTTATCATCAGTGACATCGCAAGTCAATCCTGCCCGATCCTGCTGATTGAATATCTCTGCAATCTCAGGATTAATATCAAGCCCAACAATAACTGCGCCTTGCTCAGATAACGCTTCTGCACAGGCTCTGCCAATCCCGCCGGCAGCGCCTGTTATCAGGGCTATCTTGCCCTGCAATTCAAGATAACTCTCTTTTTTCTTTAATTTAGCCTGTTGCAATGTCCAGTATTCCATGTGGAAAATATCTTTTTCAGGAAGAGGTTTCCACCCCCCTAAAGCCTCGCCAAGCTGAATTGCGCGTATTGTATGATCTGCTATATCTGTAACTATTTTTGCTTCTTTTACACTTCGTCCAAATGATATCGTACCATATCCCGGCCAGATGCCCCATCGAGGTGCTGCATCAAGGCATTCCATATGGCCATCGGTATTCCGATCAAAATATTTTTTATATTTTGAAGAATAATCGGCTATATCTTTCTCAATGACATTCTTTAGTATAATAGGAATCGGCTTTGTGCGGATCACATGATCCATAGTCATAGGTCCGCGTGTGGAAATTGAATCAATATCAGAAAAATTTGCAAAACCACAGGCCTCAGGACTTTGATTTATCCTGGCTATCATCGCATCCCCCTTTGCGGCAGAAACCTGATGACGGATACGTGCCAGTGACAGCAAATCTTCGAGCGGTTCAGCTTTGGCAACAGAGTCAAAAACACCCTGTTTTTTAAGATAATCATCTGCCAACGAGGCAATATGAATCATTCTTTCATAACTCGTTCGAGCATCGTCTGAAAAAGTAAATACTCCATGATTTAACAGGATTATACCTTCAACTTTGCTCCAGTCTAAATCTCGGGTCAATTCATAGACTTTTTTTGCTAAAATAAAACCGGGCATTACATAAGGCACAATCAGAACCCGTTCTTTATAAATCTCCCGGATCAGCTTTTCTCCCCTTTCATTATTTGAAATCGTAACAACCGAATCCGTATGAGTATGATCAACATATTTAAAAGGTATGATGGCGTGCAAAATTGCTTCTATGGAAGGATTGGGAGAGTCGGGATCAATCATTGAAGTTCTTTGAAGTCTGAGCAGATCGGCATCATCAAGCTTCTCCAGCAAGGCCATTTTGTTAAGAACTTCAAGTTTGACAGGAGCAAATCCGGCAGGCTGTATATCTGTTAAATCCACTCCGCTTGCTTTTACATAAAGAATTTCTTCGATATCCCCAAAGATATTCTCTTTTTTAACTTTAACAGAGGTGTTACCTCCGCCATGTAAAACCAACTCGGGCTCGTGGCCTAACAGCCTGGATGTATAAACCCTTAGCTGAAATGGATCATTTAGGAAAGCTTTTGCATCTTCGTTATTCCACAAACTAACCATATTCTATTCCGGAAGAAACTTCAGATCGCATCAAGGGCTCGGTCAAAAATTTAACCCGTGGTAATGGCAGACGGAACATAGTGTATTACTATCGGCCCCGGTGCAATAAGACGTCAGCTTACTGGTATGACACCGATCACACAGGCTGTCCCATGCCGCCCGCGTATTGCCGCTAAAATCAGTGG
>JAYEFW010000196.1:0-3057 GCA_034658795.1 Thermodesulfobacteriota bacterium | reverse complement strand
CCCCTGGCATATGGCATACGATAACTACCCTGTAACCATAGTTAGTGAAAAGGAAAAGTTTTTAAACAGAGCATTAAAAGAAAAATGGATACTTTTCTTCGAACATGACCCTGATATTGTTGCAGCCAGCATACGACAAGGGAAAAAAAATATAGAAATAGACGAAAAGATTGATATCTGATCAAAACAGGCAAATCCATTGATTTTGCTTAAGGGCTCGGTCAAAAATTGGACTTTCACCAACTGGATTGCGGCCTTGTCGGTCGGCAGAACTCCTTTTGTCCCAAACTCCTTTAGAGCTCTTTGTTGAGCATAAACCAGCCACCTCCTGCATAGGCTACATTCTTGTGACCTGCTTCTACAAACCATCTTGTTGCTTCGGCTGATCGCGCACCTCTGGAACAAATAATCCTGATTGCTTCATTTTCCCCAACTTCATTTACTCGTTCACGCAATTCTTCCAATTGTATGTGCATTGTATTTTCAAGAGGATAATTTTTTACTTCAGAAGATGTTCGCACATCAAAAACCAGTCCATTTGCCGATGATTCAGCGTAGTCTGTTGAAACTATGCCCTCTTCCTGATTCAAAGCCGACGCTCCCAGCATATAGAGAGGATCCAAAGCAGAGGCATAGGGTGGTGAGTAAGCAAATTCGAGATCCAGAAGATCCTCAAGACAGCCTTCACTCATCAGTAGATTCCCCAGAACATCGACACGCTTAACTACATCCCCTTCACCTGTGGCCTGAAGTCCCAATATTTGCTGTGTATCGGGATTGTAAATCAGTTTTAAAAATATTTTTTCATCTTCCGGGTAGTAATGAGCCAAATCGTTGAAGGTTCCCCGAACAGCCCTCGTTGGGATTCCATACCGTGCTGCCATAGTTTCTGTTAAACCGGTAGAGGCAACATTATAATCAAAAACCTTAACGCAGGCACTTTCCACCACTTTCTTAAATTCGGTTTTCCGGCCTGCCAGTTGATCTCCTACTGCACGGCCATGTTCGTTTGCCAGAGAACCGAGTGGTATAATCACTTTTTCACCATAAAAAGACTCTACCTCTATACAGTCTCCTGCAGCATATACGTCAGGATGGCTCGTTGTCAGGTTTTTATCTACTGTAATGCCGCCGCATTTGCCGATTTTTAAACCCATCTGTCTGGCGAGTTCGACCCGTGGACGCACCCCGATAGCTACAATAGCGTACTCGGTTTTGATGGTTTTATTGTTCATAACAATTTCAAGGCCGTCTGAGATATCGTTGATTGCTGCAACACGGCAGTTCTTGTGTAACTGAACGCCATGTTCTTTCAAATGTTTCTTAATCAGAAAAGATATATCAGCATCAAGCATTTGGGGAAGAATCCTGTTTTCCCCATCTATCAGATCCACTTTAGCATTCCACATGGAGGTAAAAGCTTCGGCCAATTCGATTCCAATAAAGCCACTTCCTATTATAGCTGTCCTTTCAATCTGTCCGGTCTCCAGTTTTTTGCGCCACTTTACGGTATCTTCAACAGTTTTAAAGGTGGATATCCGCTGGTGATCTGCAGGAATACCGGATAGCATAATGGGCGTTGCACCTGTTGCAAGAACCAGCTTATCAAACTGTAAGTTTTCTTCATCGCAGGTGATCTTATTTACAAGGCTGATTGATTTGTTTTCTATATCGACATTTGTCACAGTTGTTTGAATACGCATATCCAGCCCTTTAACCTTTTTAAAAAACTCAGGATCCCGTAAAGTGCCCCACGAAGTTTCCATCAATGCCCTGGGACTTCCTATATCACCGGATAAATAATAGGGCAGCCCGCATGCGCCATATGAGATAATTTTTCCTTCATCTATTACGGTAATCAAGCTCTCCGGCATCAATCTCTTTGCCCTTGCTGCAGCCCTCAGTCCTGCTGCCGAAGCGCCTACAACAACAATTTTTAAACCACTGTTTTTCGATTCACTCATTACTGCCTCGCTTATATATTAGATTTTGTTGTTATTTTTTTATATGTTAGCCTTCTTTAACTTTTTGCGCAAAAACACAGCACAGATTAAAAATGGAAAAAGTCATAATAGCACCTCCCTATACAGCCAGATATTTTTTAAACCATTCTATTTGCTTTTGTGAAGTGATCTCAAACTTTTCTCCTTCATACACCTCATAATGAGTGGCATCTTCAACGCAATAGAACGATTTCGGATGATTGGCCTTTTCGAATAAATATTCTGATTCTTTAAGAGGATTCACAGCATCTTTCTCTGCCGCTACAATAAATATTGGTACCCTGACCGCAGAGATGAAATTTTCCGGGGCATACTCTATGGTTTGTTGAAGGGTAAGAACTGGGATTTTTACTCCTAATTTCGGAAATTTTTCAATTGCGTTTTTGAAGAAATCTTTTGACTGTTGATCAGTCAGTATTCGATCCACTGATAACTTCAGGGGTTTATTTTTTCTATCGTCTCCGCTTCACCTACAAGCAAAGCAGGGAAACGGGCATTTGTAAATGCTAAATTTTACTCAAACTTGACAAATATCACAGCCGCCTGACCCTGCTTCTTAGAGTGTATGCGGTTGTTGGGCAATTTTTCTATCGCGCTACTCTATTGTTGGAAGACTCAACTCTTCGTTTAATTGCTTTCAAAATTATAGGAAGATCTCTCTTTTGGATATGACGAATAATAAATAGAGGAGCAAAAAAAATCTGGTTTTACCTCGGCTTTAAAAGTAAGAAATGTTCCTTGTGCTTCCTGACAATATTCAAGTATCCATTCTCCTTTATAAATTTTAAAATCGCCAGTAATTTGTTCAAAGTAAATATGTTTGAAATACTCTTCTTTTACTTTCAATTTTATATGAGACGTTTTTTTAAACAAAAATATTCCTGTTCTTCCAGCCTGAACAATTATTTTTTCATCGCCTTTATCTTTAACTAAAGTTTCACCGAAATTATGCATTCTACACTCACGCGACCATGCGCAGAAGGGTGTCGACGAAGGATTTTCGCGAGAGTTTGCCCTCTTTGTCGCAAACGGCAGAAAAATTATCTGTCATGGC
>JAYEFW010000195.1:0-12801 GCA_034658795.1 Thermodesulfobacteriota bacterium | reverse complement strand
TTTAGATGCATCGCCAATGGCAGCCCAAGAATTATTCCATCGGTCATAACAGTAAACAGCATAGTAGCATTGCTTGGGATAATTTCTGACATGAGTAACACGGTATTTTCAACCTGCTCACTATTAAGGGGAAGCAGTCCTTTGTAAGGATATACAAAGTACTTATAGTCCCCAACTCTATAATTATGTGATTTGGCTATATCTCTTGTAAGTTTATCCAAGCGTCTATCGAATTCCGCTTTATCCATGAATCATATCCATTTACTTGTTTAAATAGATTTCGTTAAGGAACTTCATTCTGTAAATATCCTTGTCAGGAACCCTTGTTTTAATTATCCCTTCATCTAATAGAAAAGATTGGAGGTTGTCCCAGACATTCTTGTCCATCCATCCAACCCTTGGCTGCTGTGGAGGCTTAATGAATGGTACCGAAACTTCTAACATCTTTTTTTGATGCTCTCTCTTAGCATCTTTCGCATACTTGAGGGTATAATCTATTGCCTCCTCCTGGTGGGTCAACGCATACTCCCATCCTTTTAGAGTCGCTTTCAAAAATCTCAAAACCAGATCGGGGTTTTCATTAATAAGACTTTCCCTGGTAAATATAGTATCAGAATAGCCAACGACCCCATAATCTGCTGGATAGATTAGGCTTACAGGAAAACCCCGCTCTTCGGCTAAAATTGGCTGATTGATAACATAGGCTGGCCAAACGTCTACCTCATCTTCAAAAAATCTTGCAAGGTCATACTGAACGGGGACTTCGCGTATTCGTTTTCTATCTATTCCCAACTTTTTTAACATCGCCTTATAATAGGTTTCTGAATCCCACCCATAATACATCCCAACAGTTTGCCCTATAAAGTCATGAGGTGTTTTGATTCCTGATTCCTTTTTCACCATAAATACAGTTTGACTCTTCTGATATACTACGGCAATGGCCCTGATCGGGATCCCTTTAGTGCGAGAGATTATTATTTGGTCCGCATTCCATATGCCAAATGTATCATTACCAGTGGCGACTAATTTAATAGCGTTAAAGTCCATGCCACCCGAATTAATGGTAAGGTCAATCCCGTTTTCTTCATAAAAACCTTCCTCTTTTGCAGTATAAATTCCTGCAAATTGAGCTTGGTGTATCCATTGTAACCTAATGGAAACCTTATCTAATGTTTTTACTTGCTCTTTTGCTCCTTCGGAACAAGAGACAAGGCCGATAGAAAAAAGAAGAATGGTCAAAATTAGTACAAACCTAGAAGTAATTGACGTCTTTAAGCAGTCCATTTTATTATTCTCCGTTCTAATAAAGCTATAAGTTGATAAAATATAATACCCGCCAGAGCCGACACCACCAACGATGCAAACAGCATATTCGTATTTATCTGGTATGAAGATATCAAAATTCTGAAGCCGATTCCCGTCTCTGAACCCGCTAATTCCGCAACAATTGCTCCAATAATACTCAATGTTGATGATATCTTAAAGGCTGAAAAAAGAAACGGAAGCGATGATGGCAACCTAAGTTTTACAAATACTTGGTACTTTGAACCAGATAGAGATTTCATTAAGTCTAATGCATCGTTACTTACTGACTTGAAACCGATTGTGGCATTTACGGTAGCAGGGAAAAAGCAGATTAACACAGCCATGGTCACTTTCCCTAACAGGCCGTTACCAAACCAAATAGTCAAAAGGGGAGCAATGGCGATGATTGGAATAGCCTGTGAACCAACAATATATGGATAGACACTTTTTTTTATGAAACTGGAGTGAACCAAAGCCACAGCAAAACATATACCTAAAGCATTACCGATTAAGAATCCGAGAACAGCCTCCAGCATCGTAACACCAATATCCTGTAATAAAGAGGAAAACGAAGTAATTATCTCGGATAATATGATATGAGGCGCAGGTATAAGGTAATTCGGGATATCAAAAATCTTGACTGATAGCTCCCACAAGGTCATGAAGAGAACAAAAAAGGCCAGAGCCGGTATCCACCCCCCGATCTTTTTCTTACATCGCAAATAAAGGGGTATTTTGGATATTGTTAACGCCCGGCTGATTACATCATCCAACTCATCCAGGTTTATGGGTTTTTGGAGAAAGTCATAAGCCCCCATTTTTCTCGCTTCGCTTTCAATCATCGTTCCGCCGTAAGCAGTCATCATAATGACAGGGAGGGAGGGATGTTTTTTTTGGGCTTCGGCTAAAAGTACTATGCCATCATTATTATCTCTATCAGAATCGTCAAGCCTGATGTCAGTAAGAATTAAATCCAAATTGGTCTCTAAAGACTTGTTAGCCTCTTCTAAATTTGTTGCGGTAACCACCTCAAAATTGCTGGACAGAATCTTTCTAAGGGTGTCCAATTGATTTACGTTATCCTCAACAATAAGAATTTTTTTCATTTTCAAGTCTGGACCTATTTTTATAAGATATCGTCAAATATTTTATTCAGTTCAGAATAGCTTAAAACTCTATTTCCAGTTTATCCCGCAACATCTTTGTTATCTCAATAAACCTTGGCAGATTCTTGGACGAGATTTTTCTGGGTCTTTCTATATCCACCTCTATCATCTCGCTGATTTTACTGGGGCGAGGGGACATCACCGCCACTCTGTCAGATAGAAAAACCGCTTCAGGTATGCTGTGAGTAACAAAAACAATCGTTTGGTGTGTATTTTCCCAAATTCTGAGAAGTTCCAAGTTCATGCGATCCCTGGTGATTTCATCAAGGTCTCCAAAACATTCATCCATTAACAGTATCTCCGGTTCATAGATAAGGGCACGAGCGATAGCCACCCTGGATTGCATTCCTCCAGAGAGCTGTTTGGGTAAAGCGTTCTCAAAACCTGAAAGGCCAACAAGATCGACAAACTGCTGTGATTTAGCCTTTATATGATTATCCCCGAAGATCTCAGCAGGCAGTTGAACATTTTTCAGGACAGTCCGCCATTCGAATAATACAGGGTCTTGGAAGACAAAACCGAATTTTCTCTCTTTGCGGCTGATACTTGGGGTTTTGCCCTTTATCAGAATTTCCCCGTCAGTTGGTTGCAGTAGATCGCCTATGAGCTTTAGCAGGGTAGACTTTCCACACCCGGAAGGACCTATGATGGAAAGAAATTCTCCTTCCTTTACCGAAAGATTCAGATTTTTTAGAACCTGGAGGGAGCCATTTTCTGTAGAGTATGTAAGGTTGATGCGAGAAATGTTTATAACACTATTCATCTTCATATTTAATGATAACAAGCAACATTCATACCATTAGTTTTTTTAGACTGGTATCATGATAGTTAATTATTTGAAAATAATCGAAAATAAAAGACCTTTAGTTTTTTATTTTGCGGCATATGATATAAGATAATTCGACAGACTGCAACAATATTGTTGCAATAAATAACGAAATCGTTGCATACGATTGGGAGGTGAAATGTTCTGTTGCATCACTACTAAGGATACGGGCAAATTTCAATTGAGAACTACTTTATAGTATTCGAAAACAGTGACGATTTCCAAGGAATTGTGTGGTATTGATAAGACATTGTAATAGAAACACCACGAATGCCCCTTATTACATTCATCAACCCTTTTTCAAAACCTTCATCATCACCTCATTTTGAAGGGCCTGGTACTGCCGATGATCTTTCAAAAATTCCCACCGGGCTTCAATGAACTGCTGGATATGTTCCGATATCCTCTCATATTCTGTTAGATCGAGGAAATAGAAGACCTGATCGTTTTCCTCGATTATTTTCCCGGTTTCTTTTTCTACGAGTTCAATGAGCCGGTTTTCATCGAATCTGAGTTTATCGGGAAAGAATAGCAGAATTCTCCCGTCCCGGATATGGTTTTTTGTGCAGAAATTACGCATATGTTCGTGAAAGAGCAATCTTTCAAACAACTGTTCTGCATCATATATCGGCTTTCCCTCTTTCATAACCCACACCGCAATGGCTTTCCTAATTTCCAGATGACTGCTGTTGAACAACCAGAGCTGATATTGAAGGTGTTTATCCAGTTCATTTTTGGGAACATCGTTTTCCTTGAACCTATAAAGTTCCCTTATTCCAAATTTGTCTTCCTTATTGCGAATGCTCTTCAGATGACGAATAAGGGCTACAGAAGAAAAGTGGTTCGGTTCAATGGGTTCCCCAGAAGTTCTCCTGGATCGGAGAAGACTAAAGCAAAACACCTTGAATTCATGGAGTTTGGTGTATCGCATCATTAGCACTTTTAATACTACCAGCATAATAATCATTGCCAGCGATATAAAAAAGAAGACGGGTTTAGTTTCTTGCCCTCCTGTTTCTGCCAGGGCAGGGAAAAAGGCGGTTAAAATGTTGGAAACCATCGGGTCCATCAACGTTGAGATACCCAGCCATTCCACACCGCGTATTTTGAAAGGCAGATTCTCTTTTTCTTGCTCATACCCGTCGAACCCGAAATTGTCCCATACATATGCAACTACAGAACCCAAAAAAACGATGCCTCCCCCCAGAAACAGCCAAAACAATACCGGACTTTCCACAGTTCCCAAGACTTTTGTTACACTTTCTCTCGATAAAAAAACCCAGAAGAAACAACTGACGGTGATAATAAAGGCAAATGCATTCTGCTTAATAACTGAAGGGCCTAAACTATTTATTTTTTCAGACCACTTATTTTTTACATCCCTATCATTTTTGGGTAGGTCGAGTTCTATGCCCTCAAATCCGAAGTCCAGGGCGTGAAAATAGAGTTGAAGGAACATGGCTGCAAGGATAACAAAACCATATGCATAAAACGGAACATCGGAATAAAAGATGGCAAAATTGCCCTGCATTCCATAGATAAAAAACATTGCAGCAGAAAAAATTATGGCCAGTGTAATGACATATTCTATCCAGTAGTTTTCCTTTGTATCAGAGATAGACGCCATTTTTATAGCTATTTCTTTTCCAAAGAACCAGTAAAAAATCCATCGAGTAATGCGGGGACGATATAGAAAATATACGACCACCGGTTCCAAGAGCGGGACAAACGCAACGGAGAAAATGACAGCGAAAGTAACGATATTCTGCTCAAACGCCAGGGTTTCAAAAAATCGTGCGCTAAATAGTATAATACCGCCATAGAAAAGGGATCTGGGCCTTGATTTGATAAATTGCCAGACAGATGGCAGTGCTCTATGGAAGAAAATTATCAGAATTATCAAAAAGATCATGGTTGTACACAGATATCGAAGAAATAGATAAACAGAGGGGAATTCAGAAGGGAAATTACCCATGAAATGAAGAAACAGTGGGAAAAAGCCCCAAATTGCAGTAGCTGCTAGAATATACAGAAGATAACGGCTCCATGCAATGGCGACAAACGGGGACTTTTGATCTTCACTCATAGATTATCACTCCTTACTGTGATGGAATATCCAACGCCCTTTCTATCTTCGATTTATGGATAGGCGAGAGGTTGAACATCTCCTGAATAAGGTGTGAAAATATCTCCATATTGTCCAATTCCTTGTCCGCCTTAGCATGCTGAAGTTCAATTTCGTAAAATCTTTTTTTCACAGCCCCGTCCGGCTTTAAAACAGTACTCTGATCGCAATGGATCTGAAAAATTTGCTGCCCTTGATTATTGTGGACAGCAATAATTATCCGGTAAGTTCGGATGGTCACTATATGTGGAAGGCTTTTGCCCTCAACCTGGAAAGTTTCAGGAACATCCATAATATCAATGTCATCTTCTTTCTTGTCAAACTTAAATGTGTCTCCAATCAATATTCTCTTCTTTTCCGTCCGAAAATAAACCGGATCTCCTCCTGCACGTTTTTCACGATACCGATGTATCTCGCCTTGTTGGCTAAATGCCAAATCAGGTGTGTCATAATATGTGTCTAAATGGATAACAAATTCACCGAAGTTCAGTTGATAATCGTCGAGTCCTCCTATATCATTCTTCAAGGCAAAAAAGATGTATCGTGCGGCCGCATCATTTTGAAAAACAAATTTTTTTTCCAGTCCTTTTTTTTTCATAGTACTCTCTTTCATTATACCATTCCTATATCGTGTAAGAAAATGTCCGTAATAAGAAGAAAGAGTTCCTCTCCTGTAATGGCTGCATCTTCAATGGACTTCTGCTCTTTTTTCCATTTTTCGAGGGGCGGCATTAACAGGTCTAAGGCCAGAGCCAGGACGTCACAAACATGCGCGCTGCCATGGGAGACCATTTCCCCGGGTAAAAGTCGAAGCAATCTACCTGAAGCGAAAGAAAATTGTTCCAGCTGGGGATCAAGGTGGTTCTTATTTTATATTTAGATTCCAACTTCGGTGAGAGTTCATCCAACCAAGCTAACAGGTGATTTAAAGGCAAATAATCGTCAATAAACATCGTTTTTTATCCTCAAAAGTCAGAGCTGTTTTCATATTTTAAAGATTTCTTATAAATTCTTACATCCCGAGCCTCTTGCAGAAACACATGTAACCACATTGCATTCGCTATATATTGTGTAGCAGTATGGGCTATGGCGCATTATGTGGTACTACTCTGTCGATCTGTGTTGTTTCTGCAAGAGGCTCTCCCTATAGTTTTTACTGCTTATTAATGAGACGACTCAATAAAAACTCCTCGAACGCCTCCCTCTCCACATTTCTGGCAATCCCGATTACCTCTTCTGCAGGGTTACGCCAGGCAACATTGCGCGTAGGGCGATCGTCGGGAAAAATCATGCCGCTGGTGGACTCACCACGAGTTTCCACGTGAATGATGTGTTGCTCAACCTTAAGAAAAGAAGGATTGATGACATAGGCCACGGCCAGTGGATCATGAAGATAGCAGCCTGGAAGCCGTTCGTTTTCATAGTAAAAGTCCATGTATTTTTTGGAAATATCCTGAACGAACTTTAACAAATCATTTCCAGGATGTGCTCTAACCGTTCTTTCCAGCGCTGCCCGGCGAAGCAAAACCTTGTGCGTGACATCAAGACCGATGAAGATCAGAGGAACCATATTTGAGTCTTTGGCATCATGATCTTGGTATCCGGTGATCTTTGCATAGTCCTCCTTCGTTGGTTTTAGGGGAAGGATAACTTCTTTCCCGTTGCGGTCAACCGGTGTTTTTTTGCAAGAATCACGACAAAACTTGACAACTTCAAAGGTTGCGTCGGGATCAGCGCCCACGTTAAACTCCGCATCCGGTCCCACATTGCCGACATTGAAAAACACTCCACCCATGGATACAACTTTTTTCAGAGATCGAACTCCCTCAGGGTCATTTTGAATGGCTAGGGCAAGGTTCGTCATTGGACCGATGGTAATCAGGGTAATCTGTTTAGGATTTTGGCGTGCTGCCTCACAAATTACCTGCCAGGCTGGCCGGCTGTCAACCAAAACATTGCCTGGTTTCGGAATATGCGCAACATCCCCGAGACCGTCTTTGCCATGAACAGAATCCGCCACGATCGGATCTTTTTTGATCGGGCGATCAGCACCGCGCGCAACCAAAGGGCGATTTTTGAGTTCAAGGACATCCATGACTTTGAACACATTCGGAACCACATGGTCTACATGCACATTGCCAGACACTGTGGTAATTGCTTTGACGTCCAGCTCAGGGGACCGAAGCGCCAGGATGAGAGCCAGCGCATCATCTACGCCACAGTCCGTGTCGATGATGACCATCTTTTTTTCTTTCGGAACCTTTGTGTTTGAGATCTTCAATAGTGAAATTCCACGCTCATACTTGGACTGATGTGAAGGAATGAGCCCCAGTGACTCTTCCAGGTAGTCTGCCAGCTCCTTGATCTTTTCACGGGGCGCTCCCTTACTCTCGATCTCTATTTCGAAATATGGTCCGTGCATTACTCCATCAATCTCATATCTTATCTCGTCAAGACAAAGTTCGGCTTTGCGATATTGCTCATCTCTTATGTAGAAAACCTTTCTGTTGTTAATCACTTTCACCTTCGGGGCAAGCTTTCCACAATCAGGCGCAATGTAAGGCAGCAGCCGATAAGGAAACGCATTGATGGGTTTTCCGGCAATAAGTTCTGCTTCCTGAGAAGACGTAATTACGGCTTCCTCCTCAATTCGCTCATAGAGCCCCTCTTTTGAGAAACCTTTTGAAACAGGACGTCTTTTCTTGAGCGTCGTCTGGATATTGTCCTTCTTTTTCATTCTAACCCGGAAGGACGCGCCAACGGCATGGAGTGACAGGTTGTCGTCATCGAAATAGGTATCTACCTGCTTTTTGGCTTTCCTGTCAAAGTCATTGATAGAGAAATCGCTGCCCTCAATCAGTTCGGGAATCAATCCAAATGCGGTGTGAGCATCACTTTCGTTCCCGTGAATAAAGAATTTGTATTCTGGCTCGTAGGGAGAGGGATTTCTCTCAGCAGGCTGAGGGGGAATGATACCTTCATTTTCTAAAATTTGATGGTACTTACTGATGTATACTTCCCGGGAGGTTCGCTTTTTATCACTTTTTAACCCTTTGATATTCCAATAGTTTTGACCATGGTACTGTGGACCAACCGTTTCAACGAATGATACATCTCCATTCATATTCCAGCGGACCCAGCGGAAGTGCGAAAGATCCAGTCCCGCCTTGGTAAGTGGATGGATACGATGATATTCGTCACCTACCCAGGCACCACCTTTACCTTTTTTCCTTCTTTCATATTGTCGGGCAAAGAGAGGACTAAAGGAATTGGCTGGACAAGGACGGAAAAAATAGAGGTTTGGAACGAGAACTTTAGGGTTTTTTCTTTTGAATGACCGGTCAATTTTGCCTTTACTCTTTCCTGTTTTTTTACGGACGTCAAACACATCAAAAAATTCTTTTTTGTGGACTGAATCAATGATGTTAAGGATATCATCTCCTTTAGTTCGGTAGCCATGCCCAACCAGCGTCGCAGAATGGTCTGCGACAATCTGGATTCTAAAGTTGTTAGTGCTCCGCGTCAGCCGCCAGTCATCCGGTAAGTATGAGTTGATCTCAGCCACGACCTCCACCAGCCATTTAAATTCAATACCCGCACGCTTACACCCGTCTTCTTTAATATGCTCTTCCCAATTGCGCTGAAAAACAAGCATACTATACCCCCTCTTAGGAGCTTCCGGACTTTCTCCAAGGCCACTCGATCATTGCTTTTTTCCGCTGTTTCCAAAAGCTCCTTCGCCTCTTTCCATGCGCCGTCTCCGCAATCATGATCTATGAATACCTCAAGCCTTTTGTCATTTCCTGACAATGAGTTGGGTTTTGCCAACTGTTTAATAGGATTTCAAACGGTTTTTAAATTTGTGTGATAATCTGTAGGCCCCTACCTTCCTATCCCGATATTAAAACTCAATATTTCTTTTCCTTCTGCTTGATGTTTTTGTGGTGTGCATAATTCACCCACCATTGTTTTAAGATCAAAAACTACCACATATCCCTCATTGGCACGCTCGGTTAAAAGGTATTTGCTGCACAGTTGATCAATTGCTTTGTTTAAGGCGCGATTCCCGTGTGAGCGGTTTATTTTGGTTTCGATAATGTATTTATGTCCCCGGTAGATCAAGAGGATATCCATTCTTCCCAATCCGCTTGGCACCTCGTAACGAAGCTCACCTTTTTTGCCCTCTACAAACTGGTACAACCAGGCAGTCAGCAAAAACTGTCCTGTCCTCTCATATGGCTTCTGGCTTTTGTAAAAGGCGTTTACACCGATCTGGATGATGTATTCTTCAAAATCAGATAAAACGGCTTCCATGTTCAGAAGTCCGTCAGGTCTAAAGTAGCCCTTAACAGATACATCTACAATTGCCCCGGATTCCCGAAAAAAGGTTTTGGTGAACCTTTTTTTATAGATAGGGTTGCTGACCTTAATATTTTTTCCTTCTGCCTTAATCAAACCATGCGTCAAAAGAAGGGACTGCTCCTCATCTCCAAGGATATATTCAACCCCATCAAAAACAATGTCTATAAAAGTCTCTTTGTATTGTTTGGCCTTTTCAGTGATATTATCAAAATGGCTGTTTTCTTCATAGAGAAGAATGTCAATCGCCTTTTCCACATCTTCTTCAGTAATTGGGGCTGTGGTTTCAGGCTTTATGTTAATTGTCAGAATGGTACCTATGCGGTTCACCAGCCAAGGCTGGCCGGCTGTTTCATTAAATACTTTTTTTACTGCATCTTCAGTAAAGGGTTGATTGGTTTCCTTTGTATATTGGGCATAAAGGTCACGGACATTCTTTAGAGTAAAAGGCGGAAGTTTAACCTGATCAGCGATATTAAATGGGGAGACACCCCCTACAATCAGTTTGGTAATGTTGCGTATGCCCACCAGTCCCACTGAATAAAGAGCTTTGTCTGTCCGCTTTTTGTATCTTTGATAGAGTTCTCTTAAGGTTGTCAGGAAATTTTCCAGTTCGTCTGTTGGGATGCCATCGAACTCGTCTATGAAAATAACGATTTTTTTCAATTTTATCATGCTATTTAGTTCTTCAAATAACTCACGAAAGCAGGTATGATCAGAAATATTATGCGTATCCAGGTACGTTCTCACCGCATCAAGCCTTGGGCAATCCACATCGGCCAGCCTGTTTACCAGTTGTTTGTAAAGATCTTTTTGAATTAATTGATAAAATCTTTGTGAATTGAGATTTTTGTAATCCTGGAAACTAAGAAGGATACCCATGTAGGTAGTCTCTTTCTCCAGTTCATGGCAAAAGCCCTCAAAAAAGGTGGTCTTGCCGCTTTGCCTTGGAGCAAATATGGAAAAGTACCTCCCCAAGTCAACCAGTGTTTTAATATCCTGGCGTTTTGTATTAGTCACATTTTCCAACTCAACATGGTATGACATTCTCGGATCAACCGTCCCTGAGTCTTCAAACATCCGTTTTGGTTTTTGATAATTCATCATTTTTTTCCTTTCACACCCAAAACTTTGTCTGCGTTCCCTATCAGGTTGCTCTGCCTAAATACTTCATACATTACAACTGCCGCTGCAACAGAGGCGTTCAGGGAATTTATTTTTTCTATCTGTGGTATTGAAATCAAAATATCGCATTGTTTTTTGACAAGGCTGCGTATGCCTTTGCCTTCTCCGCCAATAACTATGCCAAGCGGGCCTGAAAAATCACAGGAAAAAATGTCTTTATCTGTATTTTTATCCATTCCATAAATCCACAAGCCTTTATTTTTTAATATCTTTATTGTATTTACGATATTTGTTACACATACCACATTAACATGCTCAAGCGCTCCGGCAGATACTTTGGAGACTGCCGGTGTGGGCAAGGCGGATCTGTCTTTTGTAATTATTACTCCGTCAACTCCGACGCAAAGAGCTGTTCTGATTATAGCGCCGAGATTATGCGGATCTACCACATTGTCTAATAATAAAAATAACTGTTTGATATCAAGATGTTGTGGCCCATTAACAATATCATTGAGTTTAACAAATGGATATGGACTTACTTTTGCTCCAATTCCCTGATGCAGATCAGTTTTGGTTAAATATTTAAGTTGAGATGGCTTTAGTTTTTTAACAGATATCTTTCTGAACTTAGCTATTGCTGGCAATTTTTCAAATGGTTTTGGTATTTTGTCTTTTGCAATATATAGCTCAAAAAAACTTCTTCTGCCGGCCTTGAGAGCTTCAAAAACAGGATGGAAACCATATAGTATTTCTGTTTTCAAAGCGAAACTCCGTGTCGTTCCGTGGTGAACTATTACGATTAAAAGGATTTATTATTCTCTGCCTGTACGGTATTCCTCTATAACGGATATCAGATCAGCAACAGCAACTGATAATTTATCATTGATAATTACATGGCGGTAGAAATCTTTGTTTTTCATCTCTTTTTCTGCAACAGCAATACGCCTTGCAATGATATCCTTGTTGTCAGTCCCTCTTGATTTAAGGCGTAGCTTAAGGATATCCAATGAGGGCGGCATTATAAAGACAGTTATACTGTCATGGTATTGATCAAGAATCTGTAATGTGCCCTGAAAATCAATGTCAAGGAGTATGTCACTCCCAGCGGCTAAACTCGCATCAATAAATTCTGATGAAGTGCCGTAATAATTATCATAAACTTTTGCCCACTCTGCCCACTTGTTGTTTTTTATTCTATTTTTAAAATCATCTTCTGTAATGAAGTAATAGTCGATTCCATTCTGTTCTCCATTCCTGGGCTTTCTTGTTGTGTATGATACCGAATAAAGCATATTCGGAATCCGGTCGAGAATGGCTTTGCAAAGGGTTGTTTTACCAGCTCCTGATGGAGCTGATATGATAAAAAGATTGCCACTACAGCAAATCTTTTCTTTATGGTTTGAACAAGCCTTGCTAATTCGATGATCATTCATGACAATTTAGGTCAGATTCCTTAAGGATAGTATATCGCAGTGATATCGTTTCTGCCTGTATAGCTGAAAGGACAATATGATTACTGTCCATGATAATCATGGCACGGGTTTTACGCCCCTGGGTTGCATCTACAAGACGCTTATTATCTTTAGCTTCATTTCTAAGTCGCTTCATTGGAGCAGAATTGGGCTGTACAATAGCCACGATTCGATCTGCAACTACAGTACTTCCAAAACCAATATTCAACAACTTCTGTTTCATATTTCCTCCCTTTTAAACCTAAGTTGATCGATTTTTTGCGAAGAAATGTGCCAAGGTCTTGATGCAGCAAGGTTTGCGAAAATCGTAGGCATACCAATGGATATGTCGAGACTTTTCGCAAGCCCTTGATGCGCAAGAGATTGGTGCAGGTCGAGTAAAAAATCGCTCAATTTAGGTTTAAGCTACTCAATATTTTGTAC
>JAYEFW010000194.1:0-3075 GCA_034658795.1 Thermodesulfobacteriota bacterium | reverse complement strand
TATCTGCTTGATTTAACGGTATTATTAGAATAAAAAAAGACAGCTCTTTTACAGGTGAACTTCCTTATGGGTAAAAAAAGCCCTCTTTCGGGGATGAGTGCGTAGTAATAGAAGCGAGATATTATGACCCGCAGGTGGGCAGGTTTATCTCGGAAGATCCTATTGGGTTTGCGGGTGGGGATGTTAATCTGTATGCTTATGTGTCAAATAATCCGGTAATGTTTGTGGATCCAGATGGCGAGTTTCTTCAGTCTATTATTGCCGGTGGAGTTGCAGGCAGTATCGTTGGAGGAATAACCTTTGTTGCCGAACTTGCCAAGGGCTCATCTGTTACAGATGCTGCCAAATCTGCTGTAATTTCTGGAGCAACTAGTGCCATTTCTGTAGGATTAGCTAGCACAGGAGCAGGATTCTTGGTTGCCGGTTCAGCAGCTACAGCTACTAATGCAGCTTTACAGAAAGTTATGAATGGTGATGTGAATTTGAGATCTGCCTTACTGAGTGCTCTCCCACCGTCTGCTGGTGGGGTTCTTTTAGGGAAAGCAGGATTGCAAGGAGTTGCTCAAGGAGTTGTGACTGGCTTGATTTCTGGGCCATCATCTATTGCTGGAAATGCATTTTTTCCTTCTAATAGTCAAGCTTCCGGTTCTGGCAAATAGGCGAAAGATAAACAATGAACTATCTTAAACTCAGAAAGAAGTATTCCCTTCTTATATATTATATGCAGTTTTTTGTCGTTACTCTTTCACTTCTTTTAATGCTTGTGTGGAGAAACCTGATTTTTTATGTGTTGGGTTTGATATTGATGTTTGGTTTTCTGGAATATGTTTTTGTAAAGTGTCCTCATTGCAGCAAGCACCCCGATTTTTTTTGGCGTCAATTTCCAACAAGGTGCCGTCATTGTGGTAAAGAACTTTGAAACGGAGAGAACCTGGAGAACCGGGACATCCGTAAACAAGTAAATAACTATCATAAACATAAGGCAGCAGCGTGTTCAGCGTTACTGCCTTTTCTTTTTTTAATTGCTGTAAAATTGACAGAATGCCTTCGAGTGCCTTGTGCCGAGCCCGCTGCGCTGCAGCACTGCGACAGCAGTTTAAAAATGACAGCCGCTTACCTTTGCTGTGAGTTCCTGCCTGGCGTGATAAATGCGGTTTACATAAGACAATTTTATCGGACGGCATTTTTACCACCGAGCCTGCGGCTATATAAAAAACAAAAATTCTGTCCGATAAAATTCCTTATGTATAAATGCACTTTATCATGACAGGCAGGAACGGTTAAAATAAACAAGCGGCTACCACCTGTGTTTATAAATAAGACTGAAATCCTTACAGGGTGGAGGGTGGAAATAGATATTAAAATAAAGACCGGCTGCCCACGCAGGATGCGGAATCCGCAGTGTAGTTTGGCGGATGGAGCCCGAGGAGGCAGACGTTGCCGCTATTATTGAACTTTTGGAATAGTCCACCGCTTTGCATCATGCGGCTACCAACTTAAAGCGGGACACTTTCCATAGCTCAATTGTTTAGAAGTTTTAAAAAATTACAAACAACGCTCAAGAAAACTAAAGACAAAAAAAACTAAAAATGCTCTAACACTCTTTCACCAAACTCACTATTCAAAATAGCGGCGGAAGAGGAGATTTTAGAGTTGAGAGAGCGTTGTCGTAAAATATTTTCAATATTATCATGTCCGGTTAAATATTCTGTAAGAAAAATAAGCAAACTTGCTCAGATTCCTAAAAGTAGCGTCCATAGGCATGCAAAAGCTATTGAAAAAAGAAATCTTTATCCTGAATCTTTTTTTTGGGAAATCTCTGAAGGCCAACAATTTCTGAACAGACTTATTTTTGCCACAATATTCGTGTTTGGCATAATGTGCGGAGTGGGAGCCGGCAGGATTTCTTTTTTCTTTAAGTTGCTTCGTTTGACCATGCATGTTGGTGTCTCGCCGGCATCAGTTAGAAATTTACGGACCCAACTGGAAGAAATAATTATAGGGGAAGTTCGGGACGGGCTTGACTAATTGGACATATTTGTGATGTTTTTGCAAAAGGCGGTTAAAGATTTATTCTTCTTTAACCGCCTTTTTTAAGGGCGGACGGACGGGAAACGATCATCAAATCAGCAGTCACTTACCTTATTTTCATCAGCCCTGCCTGGCATGGTGCATGCTCCTGATTACATAATCTGAATTATCACTGATTCTTATTCCTTTGAAAAATAAGATAGAAAAGAGTCTGATAATTAAGTTCAGATTATGTAAGAAGATGCAGGGAGCATGACAGGCAGGGCTTTAAAATGGACAAGCAGCATCCTCATTTTAATTATCGAAAAAGATTAGGATAAGAAAGCAGATTTAAATCTTCTATAAATCGGTAATCCCGCTGATTTTTAGAAATAAACGGGATGTCGATGATAATGGCAGTTGCTGCAATGAGTGAGTCGGCGATCAGCAAACCATGGCTGAGACGATATTTTTTTAATAAATCCGTTGCAGTATCAGAAATGTGTTCATTCAGACTTATAATTTGAAATCTTTCTAAAAAATGTTCAAGTGAACTCAGTTCATTTTTGTCACGACATCCAACAATTAACTCCATTTGAGTTACAGAACTTACAGCCGCAGAGAAATTATCTTCAACCTGCTGAAGACAATTTAATGCTTCATCAACACAGCGACCGGCATCAATTAAAATATCAGTATCAATAATTATCATATCAGCTTGTTCCGCCCCACTCAGATATTCTAATATTACGCAGCCATTTACCGCTGTCCTTCATGTCATCACGGTCTTTCCATATTCCTATGAATGGTTCATTAAGAATGTTATTATCTTTAATGGTTTTAGACGTTTGTGACCGTTTTTTGTAGCGAGTTCTAAGAAATGCTATAAAGTCTGTGACTTGCCGTTGGGCTTCCGGAGAGAGATTTGATATTTCATTATAAATTTTATCCTGTTCCATTCTTTACCTCTTTATTTCATTGCCAGTTCTTCAAATTGATGTTTTTTTATAAAGGCTTCAAGCAGGGCCTTAAGTATATGGCGATCCTTTTCCGGTAGTGAGTCTA
>JAYEFW010000193.1:0-3076 GCA_034658795.1 Thermodesulfobacteriota bacterium | reverse complement strand
GGATTATTATATGATTCCAGCACGGCCATTGCAGATAGTTGCCCGCTTTTATGGGCATAGTATATACCTTCGCCCAGCAGAGGGTCGGCAAGACCGCAGGCATCACCAATAAGCAAAATATTATTATGACCCGGTTTTGTCAGATAATTGCCATAGGGCAGGGGATGTCCTTTTATGTTTAATAGGTGTTTCTTTGAAACATGTTGTGTTTTTAGAAAATTGTAAAAGCATTCTTTAAATCGTCCCTTAACTTTGCGGTTCAGGCCGCATATGCCAAGGATTTGATTCTCTGCGCCAGGAAATGACCATGCATATCCCCATGGGATGTATCCCAAATAAATAATTGGATAGTCGTGAAATGCAGGGCATTCCCGCTTTGGTATAAATATCTCCAGTGCAGTTGCAAGGCCGGCAGACCATTTATCTCTTATAAAGCCGGCTTTGATAAGAGCGTTTCTCGTTTTGCTTAATACTCCGTCAGCGCCCAGAATAAATCTTGCCCTAAAAATATTTTCCTTGTCTGTTTCAACTTCACTCTTTTGTATGTCAAAAGATACCACCCTTTCTTCCGGCAGTACTTTTGCTCCTGCTTCTTCTGCTTTGTCCAGCCAGAACTTGTCATATAGTTTCCGGTCAACAAAATGATAGGGGAATTCCAGTTTTCCCCTTATTAATTCACCTTTTGGGTTATATATGGCATATCTTTCGCTCTGATAATTTATGACACCCTGAGATTTAAGGGAATTGAGGTTTGTTTTAAAAATTTCTTCTAATGTCTTAATGGTTTTCCAGGTCAAGAGACCGGCGCAGAGCTTTTTTCTTGGGAATTTATGTTTATCAATCACCAGAACATTAAGACCCTTGCCAGCTAAAATAAAAGCAGCAGTTGAGCCGGCCGGCCCTGCGCCGATTATAAGCACGTCATAGTATTTTGTTTGATCCACAGGTATTCTTTAAAATGATTGCCCTAAAAATGCAATCATAAGTTCAGAGTTCGTCGCGTAGTTTTTAAAAAGGGTTGAAGTAAATTGTTTGATTTCATATAAACAGATACTGTAGCAGTTCACGGTTTACGGTTCACAGTTCACGGTTGATCAAAACGTATCAGCCAGAGGCTGACAAGAAGCCAGAGATTCAGTCCTGCCAGCGGCAGGCAAGTGTGAGAACTAAAGTTTATATTTCATGTATAGAAAAGGTTTACGGTTCACTGTTGATTAAAACTTAAAACCGTTAACGCTTACCAGATACTTAATTTAATAGTATAGGAATTTCCATTTTTCATAGTATTATTGTTTTATCGGCACAATGTAAGGTAACAAGCCGCAATGATAAAAAATACCCCGAGAAACAATGAGCTTTCTCTTTTAGCATGCAGTTATAGTGTATTTTTATGCATTATTTTCGGGGCCAATGCTGTTGCCATTAAAATCAGCCTTTTCGGACTGGGCACTTTCACAACAGCCGGATTGCGTTTCACAATAGCTTCTATAGCTATTTGCCTCTGGGCAAAGGCAAGCGGGCTTTCATTTAAGATCAGGGAAGGGCAGCTTTATCAGCTTTTTGTTATAGGGATGATTTTTACTGTTCAGTTATCCCTGTTTTATTTAGGTTTAAGTAAAACCAATGCTTCCAGAGGAACTCTGGTTGTTAATATCTTACCTTTTTTTGTTCTTTTTCTGGCTCACTTTTTTTTACCGGGAGATCGAATTACAATACGAAAAATAATAGGCATGGTTATAGGTTTTACAGGCGTTGCTTTTGTTTTTCTTGACAAAGAAAGTGTAACAGCAGGCTTTAGAAGCGGAGATCTCATTATTCTTGCAGTTGCCTTTTTATGGGCATGCAACATTGTTTATGTTAAAAGAATAATAGATAATTTTGAAGCATTTCATATTGTACTCTATCCCATGATTTTTTCTGTCCCTTTCTTTTTTATTGGGGCTTTTCTGTGGGATGCCAGTATAATAGCATATGTTGATTTAAAAATTTTTGGGTCTCTGTTATATCAAAGCCTTGTTACTGCTGCTTTTGGTTTTGTGGCCTGGAATAAGATGCTTCAGAAATATGGAGCTACAGCACTTCATTCTTTTGTTTTCATTATGCCCATAGCCGGAGTTATGCTGGGCGGGATAGTTCTTAATGAACCCATTACCTTTAATATCATAATAGCCTTGTTACTTGTTGTGTCAGGGATTATAGTGATTAATTTTAAGCCAAAAAAACCAACAACTATATTTCCACTCGGCAGGGGAATATAACCCGTATTTCACAAGCCGATTTCACCGCATTCGCTGTGTTACAGGCCATTTGCGGTGAAATACCACAGCTTCATATACTGTGCCTTGCGCCTGCGGCAAACTCAGCTTGTGAAATATGGGTTAGGAACGTGGACGAATTAACTTCCTCAAGTAGGCGCATAGATTTGGGTCGAATTTGTTCGATCTCAGATCACAAAAGTTGAAGGAATAGCGAGCTATTTCAATATTTTTGTGCTTTGAGACCGGACAAAGGCGGCCTGAAGCTGTGATTTATAGTTGGGGGAAGTTATTTCGTCCACGTTCCTTAGCTATTGAAACATATTGTCTTGACTCTGAAATGATCGTGAATTATTTATGCACTGTTGTATAATTTGTGCCTGCCCAGTAGGTTTTGGAGATCTGGTAATCTTTGGATTAAAAAGGAGGAAAACAAGATGAAAAAATTATTAATGGTTGTTGTCATTATTGGACTGGCGCTTTTTATGGCTTCACATGCCTTTTGCGGGGAGAAAAAAGAACCCGCTCCTGATTACGGATATGGTTACCATATGATGAGCCCTGGTTATGGTATGGGAGGTGGCGGCCATATGATGGGAGAAGACACGCAAGGAAGGGGTATGTATAAACGTCGAGGCTATAAACCAAGAGCATGGCAGTCCATGAAGCCGGAACAGAGGGAGAAAGTGCAGAAAATGCGGGCTGCTCACATGATGGATACCATGGATTTAAGAATGAAGCTGGCCGCAAAACGTGTTGAACTGACTACATTATGGGCGCAGCCGGAAATGGATAAAGACAGGATCAATAAACTTTCCGAT
>JAYEFW010000192.1:0-3077 GCA_034658795.1 Thermodesulfobacteriota bacterium | reverse complement strand
ACAGATTGCGGGGATTACCGATTATAAAAAGATATAGCAGGCCGAAATGAATTCCAGACAGCACCATGAAAATGATGATGGTAATTTCTATTCCCAAGTTGGAAAAGTGTCCAACGCTCAAATTTTTAGTGGAAAACCCGCCCGTAGCAACAGTTGCAAAAGAATGTGCAACGGCGTCAAACAAACTCATACCTTGGATCACTAATGCCAGGGCTTCCAGCACTGTTAACCCGAGGTAAACGATTAACAAAACTTTAAGCGTTTTCTGAGTCCGGTAACGAAAATTGTCTTGTGCGAGGAGAGACACTTCACTTCGGTAAAGAATCATGGCGGCCGGCCCTTTTGAAGGCAACATCGCCAAGACGAAGACTATTATTCCGATGCCGCCTATCCAATGCGTGGTGGCACGCCAGAAAAGCAAACCCTGTGGAAGTGCCTCAACATTTGAAAGGATTGATGAACCGGTTGTGGTAAATCCTGACACGCTTTCAAACCAAGCGTTTGTGAATGAAAATACCCCCCCTCCCCATAGAATGTAAGGCATCATGCCAATCAGGCAGGACAACAGCCAGCCGACAACGACAATAGAAAGTCCTTCCTTGCTGGTAATATCGAAAGTTGAGGGAACAAAAATGAACGGAAAAATACCGAACAAAAAACAGACAATTGTGCTAAATAATAGCGGATAGAAAGCACTGTCAGCGCTTGCAATGGAAATCCCGGCGGAAATCAAAAGAAAAAAAGCATTAAACAACAGGACAAAACCGAGATATCGCAATACGACTTGAAGTCTCATTGTTACTTGTCACCCAGCTTAGCATGAGCGATAAAATCACGGATAGCTTTGGCAAGATCTGATATTTCGTCGCTGCTATCAACACTGAGCCCTGCCTGGTCACCACTCTTGATGTAATCTTGAATGCTAGCAGTGAATCTCTTAATCGGTAGAATGACATATAGATTTATAAAAAAATTAAAAATTATTGTAAAAACCAGAGCGGAAACAATCGCCACGATGCCGGGCATTATTGCCCTGCCTGCCCGGTTTTGCAAAGCCGAAGCAGTTTGATACATGGTTTTGTTGTTCAAGGTCATCAGCCGGTTAACGGCTACCTTGGATTTTAGAAAAGCTTGATGAACATCACCATAATACCATTGCAGGTCGCCTTCGCGCAAGGTATCGACGATCGGGCGAACCCATAACTTTTTATACGAAGCGTATGTTGCCTTGATGATTTCAATATGCTCCTTTTCGCCTGGGATAGTAATATTGTTTTCGGCAACATCAAAGGCTTTTTGAAAATCATGGTCGGCTTCCTTAATGGTGGACCGACCATTGTCCCAATCACCTAAGATTAAAAGCAAAACACCGCTGTCCTCCCTTTCCAATGCCTCGATCATGATTTTTGACGCATCAATACTTTTGTAGTTTTCGTCCAAAAGGACTTGAACCGAATGACCAATTTTATTGAGTTCACAAATCGAAAGGGCGCCTGCTGTAAACAGCATAATTGACAGAATCAAAAATCCTGAGAGAATTTTTACTCGAAGATTCACGGCATATTGCTCCTTTGTAAGACCATATAACCCCCAAACCCCGCAGTTAGCGCAATTTGTGATGGCAAGTTGTTAGAAATATTGTAAAAGCATAAGGAAACCGATTTTAAGCACAAACTCTTAAACAAAAGGAGGTTTCCCTATGCTTGAGGAACAGATTAATGGTTTTATCGAGTATTGTAAAGTATCAGGTTTTAGAAACAAATCTATTGAATCCTTATCAATAAGACTCAATCAATTCAACAATTTTCTAAAAACCGCTCGCCTGCGTAAAATCAAATCCATCACATATCATCACCTTTCAAGATTTGTTGCCGATTATAAAAATCCTTCCATCCATGTGAAGAAAGCAAGAATTTGGTCACTGAGGCAATTTTTCCATTATCTTAAGCTCAATGGATATGTGAATGAAAATATTGCCACAGATCTACCTTATCCAAAGATAGAGAAAACTGTTCCCCTGTTTTTAACCGTTCGTGAATACAACCGGATTCTTCATCACTGCTCAAAAAACGCTGCTACATTCATCGGCCTGAGAAACCTCATTATCATTATGATACTGGGCCTTTTAGGGCTTCGAACAAATTCGATCATTTCCATGAATGTTCAAGATGTGGATGTGGTTGCCGGCCTTGCCTGGGTCAAAGAAAAGGGAAATATCAAAAGGATCGTGGTTTTGCCCAAAATCCTGTGCTCCACATTAAAACCATATCTGGAAAAAATCCATCATCGTAGCAGTCCGCTTTTTTTATCAAAACTTGGAAAACGGATATCACCAAGAACGTTGCAAGATATCTTTCGCAATGCTGCGGACAGCATCGGCATTGACAAACACCTTCACGCCCATCTTTTCCGTCATACCGCCGCAACCCATCTGAACAAGGTGGCCGGAACTTCTATTACGCAGCATGTGCTTGGTCATGCCGGCAGAAAAAACACTATGAAATATGTCCATCTTAATCCGGACCATTATGCAGTCTATATGAGGAAGCATCCCTTTATGACAATTTAAACCGAAAGGAGTCAGCATGATTGCCCTGATCAATGACTATAGAAAAGAGCTTTTACAGATTAACACCTTTGCCGTGGATACTGTGCAAAATTATGTGTCTTGCCTTGTCTCGTATTGTGAATACGCAAAAAAGACCCTGAAGATCGTTCCGGTTTATAGCAAGGGATCTCATATTCTTAAATGGATGGCCCAATTGCGAGAAAAAGGGATCAGCAATAGCCGGATGCAGCACCATCATAGCGCACTGAAAAGCTTTTTTGCATTATTGTGCAAATTGAAAATCATTACAAAAAATCCGGCCAAAGCCTTGCCGGTGATCCGTAAAAAGATAAGCGATCGAAACAAACCCATATCAAAGAAGGTGGCGCTGAAGCTGCTGCGATCTGTGGATCAATCCACCTGGCATGGGAAAAGGAACTTTTCTGTTATATCCATGCTTTGGGCGCTGGGGCTGAGGGTAAGCGAACTGACATCCTTAAAAGTCAAAAGCTTTGAGCCGGATCATGAC
>JAYEFW010000191.1:9922-12835 GCA_034658795.1 Thermodesulfobacteriota bacterium | reverse complement strand
TTACTACTTTTTTGTTGAAAAATGTTAATCAGCTTACTATAAAAGATCAGTTTTTGGTTTTCTTATGCTTTCCACTTCCCAAAAATCACACCAATTGCGCCTAACTTTATTCTAACTGCGGGGTTCGTCGCAAATAAGCCGCGCGCGGTAGCGCGTCGGGCGAACGAAAGTGAGTGAACTTTATTTGCATGGTTAGATGTCCGTTCCCGCTCCAAGAGTCTCATCTACAGGAGTAAGGTTAAAGTTGATAAACTGATCGGACCCGTATCTCGGCTTTCCCTCAGCAAAATCAGCTAAAGGTGCCACAAGGCTGCGGACCATCGAGGCAAGATGTTCGTAAACATCAGACAGCATCAGGAAACGATCAGCTAACTCTAGTCGTACTCGGTGTATCTCTCCAATTGGCAACTGCTCTTGAAAGTCGATTTCCGGCCCAACCACTCGGCCATACGCGGTACCGATATTGAGCATCATCGGTTTGGGAACACTGTCCTCACCCACACCGAGGACCCAAGTCAATGTCCCATACGCCCCCTGACTCCGTTCCGCGATACCATCTAAATTCTGGTTGAGGTGTTGAGCATTATCTCGCATCTTAGTCACAGTATTGGTTCGCCTCATGAAGAGCTTATAGACGTGGTTGTGTTTGATACTTGGCGTTTGTTGTAGAACTACACGGAATCGATGTGCAGCATCAACAAACGTCCATGCGTGGCGTATTATTCCTACGAAGTTCGGTGGTTGATCACGTTTAGCACCTTCCCCAAGTAGGTGCAGACCACTTACCAGGTCGTCATACGCCTGACCAGCAATTTCCGCAGAGACTCGCAAGGCATCAAAGAACACAATCTGCTTAGCACTTAATCCATGAGGGAGCTTTCGTAATGGTGAATCCTTGTCAATCATCCTAGTTTGTTCCATGAGGACATCTAAGCATGACCGGCCGGGAAAGCCAACTATATATTGGCAAAAGCGAGTTTTGCGAAAGACATTGCTATAGCAAAAAATGGCCCGGCTTTCCCGGTCGGAGTCAATGCGTTTGTTAGCCCATGCTTCTATTTACGCACTAAAGTACCGCCATTTACCAGGACTACCCACAATTTTACGCTCACTGTCTCGCCTTTACAAGCAAACAGCTTGCTCGACAACAAATCGCAGCAGACCAAGTGGTTACGCTATGTGATTTTTTCGTAAGGCTGGATGGTCCGCAATCCTGGCATAAAACGATAATGTTTCTGGTTGAATGTGTACAATGGTACTCTCAATGCTACCGCTATTTGACCGATAAGCGCATCAAGCAGTCCAGCATTGTGACTGAGATGATACTCTGTGAAAACGCTGAGCGCCTCGTCACAATCCGCAGGCGCGGGCCACACTACCCCGTAAGTCGCCAACTCACTCTGCACTTTTTCTTGCTCTGCCTTGTTTCTGCAACCTTGAATTAGTTCCATTACTACGTACCCGGGTAAGAGTAATTCTTCTTCGTCATCAAGAGCGTCGAACCACCTCATTGCTGGTGGATACTGACGCAACAGATCAATCATCACATCACTATCCAGTAAAATCATAGTCAATGTCTCCGCGCTTTTGAGCTTGTTCCCTCAATAAACGAGCGTAGGCTGCACTGTTTTGAATGTCATAACGATCTTTCCACAGACCAATCAGCCCTGATTGCCGCAACTGGCGTACAGTCAAGTGCGAACGTGATGAGCTTCTCATGGGTTGAGGCAACACGATAATTTCAACAACTTGACCTTTTTTGCAAGGTATCCCTCTAACCAAAACCTCACCATCTTTCGCAACGACTTGTTGAACTCGAACTGCTTCCATAAACATTATTTCCTTTAATTAATTACTTTGTCACTCTGCAATACGATGATTGCGAAGTAACTGCGGGGTTTGTCGATGAGCACGCGCCACTGAATTTATCCTATAATCGGACATTTTCGTCGGCAAAAAGTGCATTATTGCCCCATATACGGGGCTGTTTTATTATTTTTTTCTTTAATAGTTAACGCCAAATCGGGACATTGCGATTTAATTAATTCATATTGTAACTCATTTAATTTACAGTCCTTAAGCGATTTTGCAGTGCAGAGTTGCTCAATGGTTAATGAATTCTCTTCCGTTAATGATAAATCCAGCCCTATTAATTTAGCCTCTGAAATATCAGCATTCTTAAAATTAGTAGCATATGATATGTTGCATTTTTCTATACTTGCACCTGTTAGGTCAGCATTTTCAAAAGTGGCCGAAGATAAATCTGCTTTAAGAATTTTAGCAAATATTAGTTTAGCCCCAGAAAAATCAGTGTCCAAAAGCGTTGCTCCTTCAAAATTTACATGGCTTAAATTTGCCATTTTGAAATTAACATACGATAAGTTCGCCATACTCATCGTAGCACCTTCCAAAACAGCTTCGGATAAATCTGAATTGTTTAAAATTACGTTTTTTAGTTTCAGTTTGTTATCCTCTATAACTCCTTTCATCGTTTCAACAATAAGTTGGTTTTTTTCTGAAAACAAAAAAGATTGAATCACTGTGTAGGGGACAAATAATTCTGGTTTTATAGGTGTTACTCCATTTTGAATAGAAGCAATCCTCCGTAATAAATACTTTTTAGATATTTCATCTGATGACGAGAATTGAGTAAAAAAGCCGGTTGTTTGTGTCTCCATAATATCTACAGAATTTTCATACCTATTTGATGCAATCCCAAATAAAGCGATATATATTCCTATTAACCAAAGAATGAAAAGAAGAAGGCTTCTCTTTTTTGTTTTTAATGTTTGATGGGAAAATTTTTTCTACTATTAAACGTATCCCCATGAAATCATATGCAAACCAAAGGAAAGCTTCATATAGGTTAAAATTTTTATGTAAGCGAACAACAAAAATAATGAGTAAAAAAAA
>JAYEFW010000191.1:0-9822 GCA_034658795.1 Thermodesulfobacteriota bacterium | reverse complement strand
ATTGGCAAAATTGGATTGAATTAACCTACTGAAAATAAGTTGTTGCCTTGCCTTCGCATCCATCGGTACGCCTGAATATTGATTTATAACGTCGACCGCCCATGCACGAACATAATTGGTGTTTTGTTCTGGATTGTTTTTTAGAATACTTATTGCTAACTCCGTGTATTAAACTCGATTTTCTGCTTCTTTAAGCGCATTTGTGTATGAATGCCCAACGACCGCAATTACGATCGGCACCAGAACGCTGGCGAACAGTGCTGAAAGCGCGGTTAATTTATCCCACAAATCTTTCTTTTTTTCTTCAGACATAGATCGTACCGACAACTCGCTTTCCTATAGGGCAAGTTATTATACAGTTTCCTGATATCTATTCTAACCCGAAAGGGTTGACAACCAAATTCGTGCTATATTACGTTGTTTCTAACAGGATATCACTCATTAATGATCGATAAACAGAAAGCAGGATAACATCGCATGATTCAAATCCCACCCGATATTCACAGTGCGTACACCTCCTTTATTGAGCAAAGAGGTGTGAAGGCTGGACAACATCGATATTATGTTAAGTGGCTGCGTTATTATCTTGACTTTTGCCATAAATACAATTTCAAACAGACGGCACAAGTGAGCCTTGCTGCCTTTACTAAAAAACTAAAAGAGAAAAAGCAGGCTGAAAACCTCAGAAAACAGGCACATCATGCGATCTCCCTTTTTTATGAAATGAAGCACTGTTCCGGCAGAAAAATCCAAAATGACACATTCAGCGGCAATGTCGCGGCAGTTGGACGTACTTCATTTGAAACTTCTTCTTCCCATACTAAAATAAACTTGATTAATCAAGTAGTTTGCTCTGATAGCAAAAAATCCTTCCATACCAGTAAAACAGTTTCCCTCACTAGTGTGGGGCCCCAAGCAAAGCGGTGCTGACTGGACTGAGGTCTTCAATGAATTAAAAAATGCTATTAAGATGCGGCATTATTCTCCCAAGACCCTAAAAACTTATTCAGGCTGGACTCGTAAATTCCAAACCTACACCAAGAGTAAAGATCCACACTTGGTATCGGTTGATGATGTAAAGGCTTTTTTAACCTGGCTGGCTGTTGACCAGGGCGTCTCCGCGTCAAGCCAGAATCAGGCATTTAACGCGCTGTTATTTTTGTTCCGTAATGTTTTTAAAAAAGAATTCGGTAAGGTTGATGGTATTGTTCGTGCTAAGAGGAAGCCATATATCCCTGTCGTCTTATCCCGGGAAGAAGTCGATCTGGTTATTGGGTTTATGAAATATCCCCATAAGCTTTTTATCAGCCTTATGTATGGTTGCGGCCTTCGTATTTCCGAATGCCTTTCACTTCGTGTCCATAATTTTAATTTTGATATGAAGATACTCACTATCCATGATGGCAAAGGGAAAAAAGACCGCACCGTTCCCATTCCCGAGGTACTTATGGATGATTTGAAGGCCCAGCTTGAACGCGTCATTGAGTTACATAAGCAGGACTGTCAAGCAGGATTTGATGGTACATTTCTGTATGGCTTACTGGAAAAAAAATATAAAAATGCGGCCAGGGAGCTTATCTGGCAGTGGTTTTTTCAGGCAAAAGAGTTAACTTTTGTTCCGGAGAACAAAGAGCGCAGGCGCTACCATATCCATGAAACATCCTTGCAGAAAGCGCTCAGAAAGGCGGTAAAAAAGGCAAAGATTCCCAAGCGGGTAACCGCCCACACGTTTCGCCACAGTTTTGCCAGCCATTTATTACAGGCTAATTACGACATTCGGGCGATTCAAGAACTATTGGGGCACAGCGATGTTCGAACCACAATGATTTATACACATACGATTAAGAGCCAGACTATTAAAGAAGCAAAAAGTCCTCTTGATTTTTAGGAATGGTCAGTGCGCGCAGGCCCCAGCCAAGTTCTTTGAATTTAATTCTTATACTTGAGTTGTTATCAGAATACAAAATAAATTCGCAAGCGTTCACGGAACGTCGAAATTAGAAATTTGGCGTTCATGCTTTTGTACCGTTCTTCCCAATTTCCAATTTCAAGTTTCAAGCCGTGAACGGCTACAGAAATTTATATTGTTTGTTAACTCTGAAACATCTGTTATATACCTCGCAAGTTGTGGCCTTTCGAGGTATAGATAACTTAGTGGCTGGACGAAAACTCAAAACACCTGAAATTATAGTCAGTTGGATGCTATTTTCAAATCGAAGATTTTTAGCAATTAGCCTTTAGCTTAAAAAATCAAACAGATAACACATTCAGCTAAGAGCTAATGGCTAATAGCTTTTTTACACATCTTCACATCGGTAAATAAGCTGAAACTATTGCCAGCATTAAAAAAATACTTTTCGGACAGGCACTAACTTATTGAAACCAAATTAATCTAATGGCCTTATAAATGGAGATTTAAGGTATGGTGCTTGCTTGGGTATTATTTGTTGTCGGATTGTTGATGCTTTACTATGGAGCGGAATGGCTTGTAAAAGGAGCGTCCGATCTCGCGCGAAGCCTTGGTTTAACGCCACTGGTTATAGGCTTAACAGTAGTTGCATTTGGCACTTCGGCACCAGAGCTTGTTGTAAGTATTATTTCGTCTTTTCAAGAAAAGAGCATGATAGCTGTAGGCAATGTTGTGGGAAGCAATATTTGTAACATAACCCTTGTCCTCGGCCTGTCGTCTTTATTTATGCCTATTAAAAGTGATGAATCTGTTGTTAAGCGGGATATCCTTATTATGCTCGGAATATCTTTATATCTCCTGCTGATTTCTCTAAATTCTAAAATAGGAAGGCTTGAGGGGGCTACTCTGTTGGGTGGAATAATCATTTATGTCTTTTTGAACTATTATTATGCGGTAAAAGGAACTAAACAGGCATCTATCGGAGAGAGATTTAGTAAAGGGCTTGCAGCAGAGGACATTGAACACATTCCTTCCAGGGCGAGACAAATTACCTTGATTGTAACGGGAATTCTATTCGTAGTAGCAGGTGCACAAATACTCATAGATTCAGCAGTAAAAATTATGCATACATTTGGCATAAGCGAAAAGTTTATTGGACTTACAGTTGTAGCATTAGGAACTTCGCTTCCGGAACTTGCCACCTCCGTTGTAGCAGCTATGAAAAAGGAAATGGATATCAGCATCGGCAATCTGGTGGGAAGCAATGTTTTCAACATACTCGGGGTGCTTGGGGCAGCCTCTCTGGTTAGACCTGTTTTGATCCCGGGTGGTTTTATTCAGAGCGGTTTACTAATTGATTACCTGGTTATGATGTTTATTAGTTTTCTTCCCTGGGTAATGATGAGAAAAACAAACACAGTTATTAGAAGAGACGGAATTGTCCTTTTATTCTGCTATGTTGGATACATAGCCCATCTTATAGTTAAGGTATTGTGACTTTAAACGTAACTACTCTGGTGGATAGACTGAAGGTGGAGGGCTGTACGGTATCATGGAATCTTTGGGATAAGGACGGAAATTGCAGGGCCAAACATGGCCCTGCAATTAAATATATGTCACCTAATTTAATGTTCCAGCCTCAGGCCCCATCCTTCGAACATAAATAAGATGGCAAAACCATACCACAGCGTGTAACCCACATAGAAAACCAGAGAAAATATAACAACTCCCATTTTGTCGGTAATTTTTTGTGGTTCAATTGTATAGTAGTTATAAGAAGTTTCAACAACCTTCTTTATAACCAATGCAACTACTTTGGCTTCTTTGAACAGCTTCTGCTTTTTCAAGTCTTTATCTGCTGCCTTTAGAGCCGTATGCCAGTTATAAAGAACCTGTCTCTCATTGTAGTCATATTTGTTTGAGACCGTTGCACCGTCATTATTATACATGCTCTTTGAATCTTCTAGACAGTTTGTAAGGATATTGCCGAGATCGCCGGATACATTTAGCTGGGCTCCTGATACTTCCGCTGTTGCTCCAGCATTTGTAAACAGCATGGCTGTCTGTTGCGCCTGCTTTTCGTCCGCCATTTTCAGGTCCATGTTTACAGTATTTCCCTTAAACGTATCTGTTTCTTTTTTTACCTTAGGAATATAATTGGCTGAACCTTTGGAAATGGAGTTATACAGATCATCCAGATATTCCATGCCGTTCTGTCCATTAAAGACAGGTGAAAATATTATAAACAAGATAACAAAAAAAACCACCAATAATCCAAAACCGCCGTAAAATTCTTTTTTATTAGCAATCATGATTACACCTCCTCTCCCTTAAGTTTTGGAATGTTGGTCAGAAACGTTCCAATTACCCAGACTGAAAATACGCCTATTACAATGAAGAATGCCCAGACACCTATACTTTCAAGTACGCTTGCAGTTCCGGGATCCATTTTGATAACATCCATTGCGTTAAGTTTTGCGGGCAGGGCAAAGATACGGTTAATGAAACCAGCTAAAACCGCCATTGCATAAAAGCCTCTGATCGTGATGCCAGGGACGACCTTTGTTACCAATGCACCTACCTGGATTCCCAGAAGGGAGCCAAGGAGCATGCCCATAGCAAGCGTATAAAAGATAAAGCCGTAAATAGCATACTGGCTTATTGATGCATAACCTGCTGTGAAAACGATCTGAAAGATATCGGTTCCAACTGTGGTCATTGATGAAACGCCAAGAACATAAACGAATATGGGGAACGTCAAAAATCCTCCGCCAACACCCATAATACCTGCAGCAAGTCCTACAAGCGCGCCGCTGAGTACTAAAAATACCCATGAAATGCCTCTGCCTCCCGGTACAAGATCAAAATCAAATTTGACCAAAGGAGGTATTTTCACGGCCTGGAGTTTTTGAGGAAGGCCGCCCATGTCAGCGCCTTCGCTTTTTCCGCCATGTGCACCCTCATCTGCTGCACCAGGGGCCTTTCTGGCCTTGAGGAAGTCGGTCAAGGCATAAGTACCCAGAAAACCCAGCATAAGTGAATAGACAGTCGTGATAAAGGCATCGCTGAGTACAGGGTTGATTTCGTAAAGTACGCGGTTAAGAACTCCGCCAGCCGTAGCTCCTATGATGGCACCTATAAGGAAGACTATGGCCAAAGGCACTGATACGTTTCCTAACTTCCTGTGAATTACGCTTCCCATTATTGCCTTGGCAAAAATATGAAACAGGTCGGTTCCAACTGCAAGAATACCTTTGATCCCTGCGCTCATCAGGGCTGGAGCGATGATAAAACCACCACCAGCACCAATGCAGCCGGTAATCAGGCCCGCACCCATTCCAATAAGGATTGATACGATAAAAATGCCTGTACTGTAAAAAGCCGGGCTGTAAGCCTTTTTCCCGCCAAGCAGTTCCGGAAGGGCTCCGCCCACCTGATCAGCAAATGCAATACTTCCCAATATAGCGGGAATGGTAAGCAGGCCAAGTATAAGAAGCCGCTTTCTGTCACCAAGTATTGTATTGGAAACATTAAGTTCCCATTTTGCATGGGCTCTTGCGCCCATCATCATAAAACTGCCCAATTGTTTAAAAAAATTCATAGTAATATTTCTCCTTTTCCGCTGGTTTTATAATATGCTTAATATCAATCAGTTTACTTTAACCTAGGTTAAACGATTAGCTGTTAGCAATTAGCCGTTAGCTCTTATGAAATATGCATTCGTATAATTATTTATTAATCACCCATTGGGTGAAATGTTATTATTCAATAATATTTTGATATAATTCGACTAATAGCTAATGGCTAATCGCTTATTTTAGGTTCAAGGTTTTAACCTAATTTAACCCCCCTCCCTCCCTTCTTTATTGTTTAAACTTGATAATGGTCATTAAAAAATATGCCTATTGCTCTGAGCCAATTTCAAAACGCCCCCTTTTGCCCGATCTCTACGTCAGTCTCAAATTTTAATCCTCGAAATACTCAATGTATTCTTGTGGTTAAAATTTTTACCCTCCTTGACCTCGAACAAAATTGAACATTTTGAAACTGGCTCACTCTATTATAATTTTACGTCCATGTCTGATAATAATTTTTGCTGCCTTTTTTTTCAGGTCGTCTTCTAATCCAATTACTTTAAGCGCATCTTTAAGCTTTATCATGCCGAGGATTTTATCTTTGCTTGTCACGGCAATGCGGTCGAGGTCATTTTTAAGCATGACTTCAATTGCATCCATAATTTTGTCCTCTACAGAAACACATGGCCTTATGGAAAGATTTTTATCCATGAGGAGAGTAATATCTTTAACCTTTAGTTTTTCCATTATATTCCTTGTTGAAAGGGTCTCCTTCTTTAGGCCTTAGTGGCTTAACTGTTACAAGCGTTAGTTAAATGCAATGCAGATGCCAAAAAAACAGCCGGCGGGAATAAAATCTTAATTATCTGTAATAATTAATAATTGTTTTATTAATTCTATTAATTGTGTTTGGATTTTAATTTTTTTGTAAACTATCAGATTACAGTAGTTGGTGTGCAGGGATGAAGATTTGGCAGATAGATTATGAAATATCAATAAGTTGGGGTGGTGAAACAATTAGTTTACAGCAAGGATGTCGGAGAGTGATTTATATTTTCTGTAATAATTTTACCACGGATTTTCACGGAATTACACGGAATCTAAGTCCAAATTTAATATTCTTAACACAGTTATAACTTGCATTGTTTGCAATTTTCAGTGAAACTCCGTGTAGTTCCGTGGTGAACTTTTATGTTTTTTATTTAAATATTTCAGCATTAATATTTTCTTCTTTTATGAGTCTGTGGAGATATTGCCTTTGCAGTTCAGCCTGTTCGGCAGCCTTGGAAATATTACCCTTATTTTGTTGAAGGATCCAATGAATATATTTGTTATGAAAAGCCTTTATAACCATTTCCTTTGCCTCTTTAAATGGAAGTGTATAAATGTTGTGATCAAGAACAGGCGAAGTATGCGCTACAGGTTCTTGTGGCAGGATATCTGAGATTTTAATAATATCGGATTGGCAGAGGATGGCCCCGCGCTCAATACAGTTTTCCAGTTCCCTGATATTTCCGGGCCAGCTTTTGGACATTAGTGCTGATATTGCCTCAGGATCTATACCGCTTATTTTTTTATCGTTTAACGACTTGAATTTTTTGAGAAAATGATGTGATAGAGTTGGGATATCTTCTTGTCTTTCCCTTAAAGTGGGCATGTGTATATTGATAACATTAAGCCTGTAAAAAAGATCTTCTCGAAATTGTTTTGTTTCTATCAGCTTTTTAAGATCCTGATTGGTTGCAACTACAAAACGGATGTCTGCTTGTTTTGTTGTTAGACCTCCGACCGGCTTGTATTCCCCTTCTTGCAGGAGCCGAAGCAATTTGGCCTGCATGGCCATGTTCAGGTCTCCTATTTCGTCTAAGAAAAGAGTACCCTGGTCCGCATCTTCAACAATTCCTCTTTTGTCTTTCCATGCTCCTGTAAATGAACCCTTGATGTGCCCAAAAAGCTCGCTTTCTATTATTTGTTCAGGCATTGCAGTACAGTTTACTGTTATGAAAGGCTTGTTTTTGCGATGGCTTGAATAATGAACAGCTCTTGCTGCCAGTTCTTTACCGGTACCGCTTTTTCCGCTTATAAGAATCGTAGCTGTTGATTTGGCCACCTGGTCGATCATTTTTATAATTGACATGATAGCAGGGCTGGAACCGATAATTAGAGGAGATTCTTTTTTTTGCCGGAGGGAATTTCTCAGAGTTACATTTTCACGGATAAGCTTTTG
Organism: Thermodesulfobacteriota bacterium; assembly: GCA_034658795.1. GTDB lineage: Bacteria > Desulfobacterota > Desulfobacteria > Desulfobacterales > ETH-SRB1 > B13-G4. The sequence goes on along the minus strand of JAYEFW010000191.1, from coordinate 2,111 downwards.
CCATTCCATGGCTTTGTCAATTGTTATAAGTATCCGTTCTTTACGAAAGGGTTTGGATATATAGTCAAAAGCCCCTTTTCTGGTTGCTTCTACAGCGGTTTCAATAGTGGCATATGCTGTCATAATTACCACAATAGCAGAGGACTGAATATTTTTTACCATATCAAGGATGGCTATCCCATCCATTTTCGGCATTTTTAAATCAGTTATTACAATATCAAATTGCTGTTTTTTCAACAGTTCTACGACTTTCAAAGGATCGTATTCTGTTTCAACAATATGGCTGGTTTTTTCTTCAATTATTCTTTTTAAGAGGACAAGCATATCCTTTTCATCGTCAACTATTAAAATCCTTCCATCCATAATTAGTCCCTAATCCTGAGTGTAATTTTAAAAGTAGTTCCCTGGGGATTGTTACCGGAGTTAGCTGTATTGCTTTCGCAGGAAATGGTTCCGTCATATTTACTTATAATTCCATGGGTTATAGAGAGACCTAAACCAGTGCCTTCCCCTTCACTTTTTGTTGTAAAAAATGGATCAAAAATTTTATCCATATATTCAGGCGGGATACCATGTCCATTATCGCGGACAATTACAACTACCTTTTCATTATTAGCATCAAGGGCTGAACTTATCCACAAGATACCTTCATTTTTCATTGCAGCCGCTGCGTTGTTGACCAGGTTCAGTATTACCTGCTGTATTTGTCGTAAATCCCCTTTAACTTCAGGAAGATCCGGCGCGAGACTCAATCGAAGCTCAATGTCGTTCATATCCAATGAGTGTTTAACCACGTCCATGATACTTCTGATAGGTTTATTGATATCACAGTATTCGTAAATACCCTCTCCATGACGGGCAAATCTCAGCAGGTTTTCCACTACTGCTTTGCAATGAAGGCCTTGGCGTTCAATTGTTTTCAGGTCCTGATAACTCTGACTGTTTTTTTCACATTTTTCCAGGAGAAGATCGGTAAAACCCAGGATAATACCAAGCGGGTTGTTAATCTCGTGTGCGACACCCGCAGCCAGGGTTCCCATTGAAGCAAGTTTTTCAGTATTAATAAGCTGGTTTTCCAGTTTCTTGCTTTCTGTAATATCTTTGGCAATGCACAGAACCGAAATTACATTACCCTTCTCATCCTTGCGGGGCATAAAGTTAGCACTAAGCCATATCTGATATTCCCCTCTGACTATCATAAACTCATCCCGCATGCTTTTTCCAAGCTGGAACACCGATTTGATAAGCTTGAGTTGTTTTCCGGCAACTTCGTGTGAAAAAAGATCTGAAAGCGGCCAGCCTATAAATTGCGAAGGGACTCCTCCAAAAAAAGCAGCGGTAAAATTGTTGAGAGATCGAAAGCGTCCGGAGCGATCTACTGTAAATATAAAGTCTTCAGCGCTTTCCACCAAAATCCGATATCTTTCCTTACATCGTTTGATTTTTTTTGATTGATCTGCAATCTGATTTTGAAGGCCGCGAAATCGCCATCGGCCATAACATAAACTGCTTCCTAGTCCTAAAAGTAAAGTAAAAATGCCAAGACTTTGAAGCCAAACAAAGCTATCTGGCCCGGCATAGGGCGATTGCATGCCTGTCATCAGTGTCAGAACAAAACAGAAAAAACTGATACTCCAGACAATTATCAGAGCAACTCTGGTGAGTTTAAGATACCTTTGCAAAACGCCCCCTTTTGCCCAATTTCGGCGTCAGTCTCAAAATTTTAAGCCTCAAAATACTCAATGTATTCCTGCATTTAAAATTTTCGCCTTCCTTGAACTTGAACAAAATTGAACATTTTTCAAAGGTCTCTTTAAGTCGGTTTTGAAGATTCATTTGGGTCAGGTTATAATCGGAAATGGCTTTAATGCAAGAAAAAGATCTAATAGACTGTCACATATTAAATTGCACTGCGTTATCGGTCGTCGGCGTATTACAATACAGTCTTCTCCCTCTAGCCTTGTGCAATTTAATATGTGACAGTCAGGGCCACGTCATTTAGGCCGATAACCTCCTGAATTCACAAGAATTGCTTACTTATTCAATTTTCAATAAATTCGAAGCACGAAGCTCGAAATCCGAAACAAATACGAATGACCAAAATTCAAAAT
>JAYEFW010000190.1:0-3080 GCA_034658795.1 Thermodesulfobacteriota bacterium | reverse complement strand
TAGAAATTCATGGCGCAACCGGATATCTGCCTGTTCAGTTTTTATCTCCGAGAATAAACAACCGAAAAGATCAATACGGCGGTAATCTGGAAAACCGTATGCGGTTTCCTTTAGAGTTAGTACGGGCCGTAAAAGATGCTGCAGGGAATGATTTCCCTGTTGGATACAGGTTTCTTGCTGAGGAATGGATGGATGACGGCTTCCATTTAGATGAAGCAAAAAATTTTGCCCAAAGACTTTCCGCGCTTCATATTGCTTATCTTTCCGTAACAGGCGGAACCTATGAATCCTTTTCCGCACCTGAAATCAAAGAGAAATCATACGAACTAGGTTATATGGTTTATCTTGCCGGAAATATAAAAGAGGCGGTTGATGTGCCTGTAATTACTACCGGTCGTATTACTGATCCACAGTTAGCCGAAGAGATTCTTTGCGAAAAAAAGGCGGATCTTATCGGTCTTGCCCGCCCTTTGTTTGTAGATCCCAAGTGGCCAAAGAAGGCATATGAAGGTAAAGAGGAAGACACAGTTCCATGTAAAAACTGCGGGGCTTGTTTCCAGCTTGTGGTATCGGATCGGCCTGCTCTCTGTGCTCAATGGGGCAAGTCAAAATTAATAAACAGAAAAAATATGATAAAAGAAATACATAATCCCCGCAAGAAGATTTTGATTGCAATGGATGGATCGGAAAATGCCACCATGGCGGCTGCTTATGCAGCAGACATGCTGGCGAACCGCACTGATGTTACCATTACCCTTTTTCATATTAAAACCGATGAATCAATCAAAGACGAAAGTGGAATAAAGGAGATGATGGATATTGCGCGATCAATTTTGATAAAGGCAGGTATCCCTGAAAAGTCGATAAATATTGAGATCCGACAAAAAAAGGCCGGTATGGGTAACGACATATTGAATGAAATAATAGAGGCTGGCTATGGTACTGTTGTAGTAGGCCGACGAGGTGTTTCAAGAGCAAATCAGCTTTTGTTTGGAAGCGTATCAAACAAAATCGTTCAAAATACGAAAGATTGCACTGTGTGGGTAGTTGAATGAGTTCATCAGTTGCCATAGAAAAGATAGGAATAATAGGCGGCGGGATAGGCGGCCTGTTTTTAACCTCATATATTGTCCAAAACTGGCCTGACTATCCGGATATATACATGTTTGACCCAAGATTTGATGAAAGGGGAGAAGTGCGCACCAGTCGTACGTCAGGGTTTGTTTATCAAGGTTGGGCCGGGTCATACGGTATCCCGCTTGTTGATCCTTTAAGCGTTGTGCATAAAATTGATACAATAACATTTCATAAAGGCTCTAAAAGTGTCGAGACTTCCGACCCGCTTGGACGAAAGATCTGTATAATAAACCGCAATCCTGTCCAGAGGAATGGACGGTTAATTCCAAGTATATATCAGCATATCCAGAGTTATATCTCCAAGTATGAAAGAATTCATTTTCTTCCTTTCAGAGTGAATGATATTTATTTCCCTCAGCGCCAAGGCTCGAACGGAAATTTTACAATCCTGTGTGATGATTATGACGGGAAGAAGCATCAGATAGACATTAACGGAGTTGTTTTTACTACACTGCCGTCTAAGATAAAGGAAATACTATCGAAAAAAATCGGATACAGGCCTCCAAAAACATGGCCGGGAGCTATTTTTGATGTTTCTCTTAAAAGAGGGAAACGGCTTCCCAAGTATCAGACGCTCCATAAATTTTTTGTCGGGGGAGGGCTGATCCATACAATAGATTTGATACCAAGGCATGATACGCTTACGGTTATGGCTTTGGGAAAAGGCGCTACAATGCCGGCTTTATATCAGCATATTGATGAGGATCCTGATATACAGAGATATCTGCCTGAACATTGGAAAACTCGTATAGTTGAAGGCAGCGCAGGCAGCCTTGATGTACCCGTCACTTCAGCAAAAAATGCCGTATCAGATGGTATAGCATGTCTTGGAGGGCATGTATTTGGAGCGCTGTTAATTAACGGCGGGATTTACACTAATCTTTGGGCGGCAGAACTTTTGGCTAAAGCAATTAAAAAAACAGGTTTCCAAAAGGATGGTCTTGAACGGATGTATTTTGCGAAGTTGAAAAAAATACTTTGTTTCCAGAATTTTATCGGAAAGTCACTTTATATGCTGACAGACAGTTTTATTCTTCCTTCTGCAAGCGTTTCTTTTTTTCTATTTCGTGAATTTACAAAGGAAAAAGAACTTGCTCCTGAAAAAAGGATATTGACCAGGTTTGCATGGGATCTCTTGATCGGAGAGGAGCCGTTTTCCAATTCTTTGGTCAGAGCGTTTAAAGGGTTATTACAGAAAATTCGTTGATATGATAGCTCAATTTAGGTGTTTCCTATTTTGGGGAATAGCTCTCTTTTTTTAAAGCAGTAATAAGTTCTTGCCTGGACCTCACAGGCTTGTTGAAAAGTGTGATAACTTTCCCCAGTTCTTCAAGACTATGTGCATCGCTTCCACCAACCTCATGGATAGAGTAGATACTTCTCCATTTGTTCAGAAGTGCATTCTCGCTATCGCTGTTTCTCCCATTACGGCTTTCAACTATTCTGCACATTCCGTCAGCAATCAGGTATTCCTGGGTTGGACGGCTATGACGGAATGGATGCGCTGCTATAGCGACACCTCCAATTGAATCAATCCAGCGAAGAACTTCTGTTGCAGAAAGGCCGGGCAATACTTTATCAAATGGCCCGAATAAAAGAAAATCGCCATCTGGAGTGAAATATTCTACTCCAAAAAATATACAGAGCCCATTAGGCTGTATACCTTCCTGCAGAAGATTTTGAACCTCCATGGTATTGTGATCAGTGATGCATACACCATCAAGCCCACATGCCTGCGAGTAATTAATTATTTCATCAAGAGTCAGTTTACTACATGGAGAAATAGTTGAATGAATATGTATATCAATTTTCATAATTTTAACCTAAGTTGAGCGATTTTTTGCGAAGAAATGTGCCAAGATCTTGATGCAGCAAGGTTTGCGAAAAGCGTAGGCATACCAATGGATATGTCGAGACTTTTCGCAAGTCCTTGATGCGCAAGA
>JAYEFW010000189.1:9365-12931 GCA_034658795.1 Thermodesulfobacteriota bacterium | reverse complement strand
TCAGTGGTTGCCAGCACCTTTTTGGCCGTGGAGATGTCTTTGCTGATCTGTTTGGCAAGTTCGGCCGGGCCGGCAAACTTTATTTCTCCGCGAAAAATGGGGTCAAAAATGGGGTCAAGTCTACTGTTGACCCATGGGAGATAAAATGCTATATGTTGCAACATGTCACGTCCACTTAGAATAGAATATCCCGGAGCATGGTATCATGTAATGAACCGTGGGAGACGGTCCGAATCCATTTTTTCAGATAAACATGATTATTTAAAGTTTATTGATCTGCTGATTGAAATATCTGGAATGTGGAATGTGGAATGTAAATGTAGCGGCGTATTGTTTAATGACAAATCATTATCATATCCTGCTGCAAACTCCTGATGCAAATATTTCAAGATGCATGAGGCATTTGAACAGCGTGTACACCCAGAGATATAACAGAAGACATGGATTTGATGGTCAGCTTTTCAGGGGAAGGTACAAGTCGATTCTTGTCTGTAATGACAGCCATCTTCTACAGTTAGTGAGATATATACATAAGAACCCGGTAAAAGCAGGTTTAGTTAAAGATATCACGGATTATGAATGGAGCAGCTACAAAGGTTATCTGTCATATGCGAAAAAGTGGAACTGGTTACACAAAGATTATGTCTTTTCCATGATAACCCCAAAAAAACAGGGCAGACTGAAACCGTTCATTGAATTTATGCAAAAAGATGATTCAGAAGAAGTTACAAGGCTGTTCTCATTAAAGAAACTTCCATCATTTTTTGGTTCGGAAAGTTTCATAACAGGAATAAAAGAAAAATATTATTTTAAGAAAAAAAGCTGTGAGGTTCCTGAATCAAAAAGTCTGGCTCCGACATCCGATTTAATAATTTCATCGGTGTGTGAACATTATGGTGTATCGTTTAATGAATTGTTGATAACAAGACGCGGGATTTTTAATGAACCTCGTAATATTGCAGTGTATCTATTACGTCAAATACGAGGTGAGAGCCTTAACAACATAGGCGAACAGTTTAATATTAAAGCTTACAGTACTGTAAGCAGCATATTACGAAGAGTTTCGATGCTAAAAAAACATGACAGAAAAATTAAAAAACGAATAGGAGAAATAGAGAATAGTATCAATAAGGGTCAATAGTAGACTTGACCCCTTTTTTAACATGCTTGACGCAGAATTTTTCCCTCCCCACGCCCTATTGAAGGGGCACAACCGGGAAAAGGTGGTATCGTTTTGCAGAGAGCTCACCCTTAACTGTAAGCTTATTACGGGCTATCTTGAGGATGATTTTACCATCTTTTTATACAAATAGCGGCCATCATCCGTTTTCGCTTAATTAAGATGAAACCGACAACCAGGAGGTAAGCACATTATGAGAACAACAGCAGTACGATCAGAAGGAAAAGAGCAGGAAAAGGCCGTCGCCGTCCGCGCGGTTCAGCAGAAAAAGACCGGACAGGTGATATCTGCGATGACAGACAACAGACAAGAGGCGGTGACCCAGCGAAAACTGGCGGCAATGATCACGGGGAGCCCCGGGGGCGTCGCCCAGAAAAAGCAGCCGGCACCCATAGCCGGAATCATCCAGAAACAGCCGCCGCCCGAAGAAGAAGAGCTCTTTCAGGGAAAGCTCGCAGCCCAGATGCAATCGCTTGACGAGGATGAGATAGCGCCGTCATGATGGCTTGTAAGAAAAACGCCGTCAGTCTGGAACGGGAACTTGCGTGGTTCAACCAGGTGCTGGACGCGTGCATCGCCCTCTATTTCAAGAATGAGTGTGCATACGCGAGCCTCTATGAAATCTCGCCCCCGGACCAGCGCGAAACGGATTCCTTCTATGCGAAGGTCGTCTGCGAGTTTGCTATGAGCTTTGACGAGCGGATTATCCTTATCCTGGCTCTGATACCCCATATCCGGCCCCAGATTCTGGATACTTTTTTTGTCCACAATACCAACTTCAACCGGCCGTTCACAGAGTTCGGCGGATGGAAGGGGAAGACCCATGGCGGGTTTCTTCCCACCGGGGAGACCGCGGCCTTTATCCTTACCGGCGGTGATCTTGAAAAGCGCTTTGAGATCCTCCGCCTGTTCGCGGATGATCATTTCTTTGCGAAAAGGAATGTCCTCAAGATCGAAAACAATGGAACCAGTGAACCGTTTTTCAGCGGCGCCCTCGTTATTTCCGCCGAATATCTGAACAAGCTTACCACCGGCATCGAGCACAAGCCGGACTACAACATTCATTTTCCTGCCAAGCGCGTCACCACCAGGCTTTCGTGGGAGCACCTGGTCCTTCCGTCCGAGGTGCTGGAAGAGATCGACACAATCAACGGATGGACCCGACATGCAAAGACCATTATGACGGCCTGGGGTCTGGACAAGGTGATAAAGCCAGGCTATCGCGCCTTGTTCTATGGGCCGCCGGGAACGGGCAAGACGCTGACCGCCACTTTGATCGGTCAGCTATCGGGCGCAGATGTGTACCGCATTGATCTGTCCATGCTGGTCTCCAAATATATCGGCGAAACCGAGAAAAACCTGGCCAACGTGTTCGACCAGGCGGAGAATAAGAACTGGATCCTCTTTTTTGACGAGGCCGACGCCGTGTTCGGCAAGCGGACCCAAACCGTCAGTGCTCACGATCGACACGCCAATCAGGAGATTTCATATCTGCTGCAGCGCACCGAGGATTTTCCCGGAGTGGTCATCCTGGCCACCAACATGAAGGCGAATATCGACGAGGCCTTTGCCCGCCGCTTCCAGTCGGTAGTCTATTTTCCCATGCCCGACCAGGATCAGCGCCTGCAGTTGTGGAAAAATACATTAAACGGTCGGTGCCAGCTATCCCACGATATCGGGCTGGAAGAGCTATCCGAAAAATACGAGCTTTCCGGCGGCGCGATCACCAACGTGGTGCGCTACGGCGCGATCAAAGCCCTGCAGGAGAACAGGAACTCTATCTCCCACGCGGATCTTTTGAAGGGAATAAGCAAGGAGCTTATGAAGGAGGGACGGACACTGGGAGGTTAAGGAGGAAAAACCCCGCCCCCTTTTGCGTTCTTTGCGTTTTCCTAAAAAAAATAAGCATTTACAGGAAAAACTCATGCATAAGATATCATCGGTCAAAAATTCAAGTGAGCTTATCAAAAAGAAAAGCTGGTGGAATAGATTAATGGAATGGCTGGCTAACGCGAATAAAAATGTATGCCGCCATTGAAAGCCGGGCAGCAGGCCTCGCAGGTAGCGAGTTATAGATTATCAGATAATTCATTTCACAAGGCTGGAAGGAAAAATCCGAGTAAGGCGTACTGATTTGTACGTCGTCGAGGATTTTGACTGATAACGCAGTGAAATTATTTATCTGGAAATCTATATTTTTCCCAGTTTAATCGCACAAAACTCACCACACATGGTACAGCCTTCTTTGCCGGCACTTTTGCTGGTTTCCAAGCATGCCCTTACTTTTTCAGGGTCTATAGAAATGTTTACCTGACCTTCCCAGTTGAATTCATCTCTGTATTTTGCCATGAGTAAGTCTTTTTCAATTGCGCCGGGAACCCCCTTT
>JAYEFW010000189.1:6319-9265 GCA_034658795.1 Thermodesulfobacteriota bacterium | reverse complement strand
GCTGGTTTCCAAGCATGCCCTTACTTTTTCAGGGTCTATAGAAATGTTTACCTGACCTTCCCAGTTGAATTCATCTCTGTATTTTGCCATGAGTAAGTCTTTTTCAATTGCGCCGGGAACCCCCTTTGCGATGTCTGCAATGTGTGCGGCAATTTTTGAAGCAATTATACCTTCTTTTACATCTTCTATAGTAGGTAGTCTTAAATGCTCCGCCGGAGTAACATAACACAGGAAGTCTGCGCCGGCTGATCCGGCAATGGCTCCTCCAATAGCGGCAGTAATATGGTCATAGCCAGGCGCTATGTCTGTGGGAATTGGACCAAGTACATAGAATGGAGCTCCCTGGCAAAGACTTTTTTCCAGCTCAACATTAGCCTTAATTTCTCTGATTGGAACATGTCCGGGGCCTTCAATCATAACTTGAACACCCTGATCTCTTGCTCTTTTTGTAAGTTCGCCAAGGGTTATCAGTTCTTCAATCTGCGCCCTGTCAGTTGCATCGGCAATACATCCCGGCCGCAAACCATCGCCGAGACTGAGTACCATGTCGTAATGGCCGGCTAGTTCAAGTAATTTATCATATTGTTCATAAAGAGGATTTTCTTTTTTGTTACATCTTATCCAATTAGCTAAAAAAGATCCTCCTCTGCTGACAATGCCTAAATGACGCCCTCCAATTTCAAGGCAGCCAATACTTTTTCTTGTTATCCCGCAATGAACTGTAATGAAATCCACACCGTCTTCACCATTTTCTTCTATGACCCCAAACATGTCTTCAGCGGTCATTTCAACGATAGCTTTTTTAGAATTCAGCATCTGAACAGCAGCCTGATATATAGGTACTGTTCCAATTACCAATGATGATTCTTTGATAATTGCTTTTCTTATTGCCCTGATATCACCACCTGTAGAGAGATCCATAATAGTATCTGCTCCGGCGGCAAAAGATACTCTTACCTTCTTGAGTTCCAGGTCAATATCTGTCCGGTCTTTTGACGTTCCGATATTGGCGTTGACTTTTGTTTTTAAACCCTTGCCAATTGCAAGAGGTGAAATGGATTTATGCTTTTTGTTTCTTATTACTACTATATTACCATTTTCAACTCCCTTGCGAATGAATTCAGGATCAACTCCTTCATATTCGGCACATATCTCCATTTCTTCTGAGATTTTATTTTTACGTGCCATTTCTAATTGAGTCATAATTTATATCTCCATTTTTGCAATAATAAGCTCTGCTACTTTCTTTCCTGAGAGAAGCATTCCTCCGAAGATCGGCCCCATTCTCGGGCCACCAAAAGCTGCGTTAGCTGACATTCCCGCGACATATACGCCCGAGCAGATTTCCCTGGTGTTTTCAATTGTCAGTTTTTCCGCCTTCTCCGCCCACATGGACCGTTCGCCCATTACTCCCCCGCTTTCAGTATTTAATATCATATCTGCTTTTCGCTCAATAACATGAAGCATTTCTGTTGCATGTCCTGTTGCATCAATAATATTTTTTGCCATAATTGTAAGGGGATCAACATGAAGTCCCGCCATTTCCACAGGTGACCATATAATGACAAGACCAATAACGCGATTTTCCCGAATTACAACATCTTCCACACTCATACAATTAAAGATTTTTGCTCCGGCCTTAGTTGCATATGAGCATATCGTGGTAATGGATTCAACGGCGTCTGCTGTAAAATATCCCGGCTGATATTCTCTTGTTTTTATATCAAAAATATCCAGTATTTCTTTTCCTTCTTTTTGCACTACTATTTCGTTAAACATCATTCCACCGCCCCACATTCCTCCGCCTATACTTAACTTGCGTTCATAAAGAGCTACTTTTTTCCCGGCTTTTGCCAGAAAATACGCTGCTACAAGTCCGGATGGGCCTCCGCCGACGATTGCAGTATCAACCTCTGTATAATCCATAAATTTTTGTGAAAAACGGTCTATTATTGCTCTGGTGATTATAACTTCATTTAATGCCATAATATTATTACACTCCTTAAATTAGCGCCCTTTGTGCGAGCTTTTAGCTCTTAGCAGGCACGCCTGGGCATGATTCATTCATTTTAGGTTACAAGGTTTTTAATTTCTTTGATATACTCAATACCTTGTCGACAACATCAGCAGGCTTTTTACCGAGAACCCTTATCATCGGCTCCTTTCCCAGATCACCGCGGTCAAAAATTATATCTGGTATTGAATCCCTCTTTGAAAGTACGGAATTAATTCCCCATTTTAAAGAATAACTATCTTTAGACTTGGTATCATCGGGCTCACCGGAACGGTCAAAATTATCCACATCAAATCCCAATGCTATGCATATGCCGATAATGTCTTCGGAAAACCTTATATTCATAGCGCATCGGTAGTCCGCATTATATTTCATGGCGCTCAGGATTATGTCGGCAATATGACTGGAAGCGCCAAAAGCGGGATCACATAAAGCTCCGGTCTCTTCTCCAATCCTGATAATTCGCCCCGGTATGGCTGCAATGTCTTCTGTCTTGTTTGCATAAGGCAGGGCATAACCCAGGTTTGATTGTACTTCGGGAATAACATTTCCGCATTTTTCAGCATTTAATCTTTGCAGAGCAGCCTTAAGTTTTTGAATACAGTTATATCGTTCACTTTCCTGCAGAATATGGGCCAGGTGGTTTGTCGGGCCATGTCCGCCGCCTATATTCAGAGAAAACCGTATGGCGGCAGTTGTGTATTTTTTTGCTGTTTTTACTGCTTCAAAAACAGATTTTCCCTCGGCAAGCTTTGTAGCAATGGCAGCGGAAAATGTACATCCGGTACCATGAGTATTTTTTGTATCTATCCTTTCAGAATTAAACTCGTGAAAATCTTTTCCATCATACAAAATGTCCACGGGATTGCCGGCAAGATGTCCACCCTTTACAACTACGTTTTTTGCCCCTAACCCGCAGATAATTTCGGCTG
>JAYEFW010000189.1:0-6219 GCA_034658795.1 Thermodesulfobacteriota bacterium | reverse complement strand
TAAATTAAAAAAGGCCGATACCTTCCTTACCGGAGATATGGCCCTTTGAAAATAAAAGCGTAACAAAATTTTAGTTTCCGCTCCCTACGCTGGTATAATCCAGGTCAGGTTCAAAGGGTATTTTCTCAGCCGGACAGGCACCCCTGCAATTGTTATATTATGTATTTTTACCTCAACTGTTTCATATAATCAAGTATATTCTATGTGAAATAAAGAACAATCAAATGACAGTAGCTAAAAACAGCAATCCCAGGCTTGCGACCAAAAGACCGGCTATTGCTTCAATCAAATTTTCGAGCGTAATCGCCAGGCTGCCATGCCTTGCAACCATTCCAAGCGAGATGTTTTTGCCTGATATAACTATCACTACTACACATGTGATGGTCAGGGCCATACCGATAGAAACGGTAATCCCCAGCAGGATGCCCAATCCGACCAGCTCCATGGATAGGGCAAACAGCATGATCATTACTACCCCCGGGCATGGGATCATGCCCACCACCAATGCCGATAACAAAGGACCATAAAGATGGCGCTTATGGCTCACATTGCAAGCCAGGTGGCTGCCTTTCGCACTTTTTATCCATTTGTAAATGCTTTTGATCAGAATAGCCAAACCCAGGCAGGTAATCAGGCTGAAGCTGATAATTTGGGTGATCCGGGTTACATCTTCCAATGTTCCTGTGATACTCTTCTGCAAAATAATGTGGATAATCAGCACAAACATGATTCCCGACAAGCCGTGAAACAGGGCAATAGAGCTGCCGAAAAGCACCCCCCGTAGTAATCTCGGACGCTGAGATAAAATGTACGATATGGCAAAACCTTTGCCATGTCCTGGGCCGGCTGCATGAATCATCCCATAGGCAAAAGCAACCGCCAATAGAAAGGCCAAAGGTTTCACGCTATTGGTCTCCCTGGCCTCGCGCACCAGATCCGCCATTTTCTGGTTGAGTCGGTGCTGCCAAAGGGCAATCGTGGACAGAAGCGGATTCTTGGTAGCAGGATGCGTCGTCATGTGATGGGCTTTTGATTTAGGTTCGGCGGTAAACGGATTTTGTGCAAAGACCGGCTGCAGCATAACTGCTATGTAAACAGTCAAAAGGCAAAGTAATAAAAATGTGATTTTCATGGCTTTAACCTGAATTTCAGAAATAGCGCCCAGGGATTAACCATACCAAAATAAATCGAGGTGGATTTGTCTTCTTTGAGGGAGCTTTCAATCACAAATCGATCTCCATTCTTAACAAGTGCGGGCTGTTTTTGGGCAAAGAAGATGGCGGTATAGTAGGAAGGATCATATGCGGCGATGACGATTTGTTTAAACAATTTGTGGGCTTTCACATGGCAAGGCACAAAAAAGTGATAGGAAAGTTTGCCGTTTTTTAAAACCGCGTTAAAATTCTTGATCCACTTGACTTTAAAGGACTGACCATCGATTTTCACGAAGATAAAATAATCGTATTCAGCGATATATGAGAACGCTTTTTCTTTCACCACAGCAACTTCGGCAGGTTCCAGTGTGCTGTTTTGGTTTTTGTCATAATCCGTGGCAATCATGCTACTGAACATATCATCGAAATTCCACTCGACCCAAAATCCTGCCAGGCCTTTATTGTCAAACACGATGTTCAATCGCTGGACAATAAATACATGTGGATGGGCAATCACATCGGAGCCCATGCACAACACATTTAAAAAAAGAATCAGATATAATACCTGCTTTCCGACACGAATCATGTGCATTTGACCATCAGTAATTCCATTTTTGGGAAACCTTTTTGAAAAAAGTTTTTCCCTAATCTATTGAAGAATGCAATATATGAAATTCGAGTATATATCTTAATGCCTTATACCACAACTGCTCAGCGCCTACGGAAGCGCATGCGGTGCTGAAAAAAAGCTTCCACAAACTTTAAAACTTTTGGTGCATCTTCCTTGGGAGCGTTTAGCTTTTTCGCATCCTCCAAGATATCGGCAACTGTTTTGCCGATAGTTCAATCATAGGAGTGAATCCTGTCATTTCCCGCAACATCGCTTAAGGCTATGATGCGGCACTTCCGGCACTTCCGGCTTTTAATGCTTTCAGTTTTTCAATGGTAAATTCGCTTACCTTTCGTTCTTTGTTGAAATAACGTATCATGCGTTCTATAAACGCTTGCTGCTCAGCAGAGGTATCATAATATTCTAAAAGTTTACGGGTTTTTTCGAGATTCTCCTCTACCTCCTGCGGAATTTTTTCACTATCATGTCGCACTGCATCCTCAGGACAAACATCATGGCACTTTGCACAACGAATGCATGACTCTTCGTCGATCTGAGCCTTGTTCGTTTCATTGAGCGTGATCGCCTCCACTGGACATTCATCCATACAAATGCCGCAGCCATTGCACATCTCCTGATTAACCCATGGCATTTTTTAGCCTCCTTTTTTTTCGTGTCAACTATCAGAAAGTAAGCACATCTTCCAAAGCGGGCTTCTACCTGATCATCTAAATTTGGTTCTGTTGCTGTATATTCGCGGAGCAGGGTGGGGTTTACCCTGCTCCGCCTCTCCGTTCCGCTATTAGCACCTCATTCCTTTCAAAAACTGTTAACCCCTTGTCATTGTGGTGCCGCACTTCGGACAAGTTATCTGGTTGCAGGGTTGCCCGCGAACATGCGAAACCTTGTGTCCACATTTCGGACAGACACACTCTCCGTCCGGCCCTGCGGCAAATGGGCCACCCATTCTTCCACCGCCGCCTCTACCTTGAGGCGGTCCTGTTCCATTACTCCGTGGCATTTCTATCACCTCCTTTACATCTTTTTTCCACTATATACGCTGCCCCCTGAGGCGCTCCTGAGGGAAGATCGGACTTTCCACCTCGTCCCCGTTCTTAATGGTGTCATCTTGATTAAAATACTTTTTTCATCATATTTCTTTTTAAAGATTTTATCAACACGAAGTTTTTTTCTGAAAATACCAACTCGTCTGCTAACGGATGGGTATGATAGACCGAACAGTTCTGATATCTTCCGGTTTGTAAAACGTCCTGTTTGCCACAAAAAATATATCATCAGATTTCTGGCAGCTTTATCTTTTTCCGATATCCTTAAAGATTATGGTAGTCCCTACAAAACGGTGCAGGTCAATAATTTCACTAGGTTACATATCATGGTTTATAGTAGCGCATAGCGAAAAATTAGGTACTTACAAAGTAAAACAGGGTAGTATTCCCAAACCTGCATTGTTTTGTAGGGACTACCCTCTTTCAAGTCCATGGCAACCCCCTGTCTTTATTTAGTGTGAATTTGCAACTCACCCCAGGTGCCCGAATCAAACGTGATTTTTTTTCTTGCCCCCCCATTCAACATCATATGTGCCTTCGCCCACGTAACGGTGAAAGCTGGAATGCTCCCAATCCTTTGGTGCAGGGCAAACATCAAGGGCTAAAGGCTCCTATCTTTTGCTGCCACCTGTTTACGATATCTTGTGAGTCAATGGGGCCTATATTTTTGACGGTAAAAAATTCATCAAGTTCGTACCGATTGCCGCACTGCCACCAATCCTTGAGCATTCTGCCTGTTTCAGGTTTGAACATCCAGCCATCACCAAGTGTCTGGACGAGCATTGTTTCCATGCTTGCTTCAGCCATCCATGCAATAACGTAATCAAGAGCATAGAATTCCGGCGTAAGATCAAAAAGCTGGGTTTCCGGTCTGTATGAAAAGCCTGTATGTTTTTTTAAAAGTAAGGCGTAGGCATCTCCGTTTGCCATATTATTTTCCTTGAATATTTCATACTCAGCCAAAAACTTGGCTGCATATCTCCTGAAGACAGATAGATCCTTAAGTGCCTTGTAAAAAATGATCTTTTCGATTGCTTGATCTGAAAGCCCTATCTGTCGTTCAAGGAAATGGGGGGAAAAGCACATGTTCTGGAGTAAAAAGGCATAGGTCTCTGAAAGGGTATTTGAAGTGAAAAAGTCCTTTTTAACCAGGGAGAGTCCCGGTGATGTGAATCTGTTGCAAAGCACATGACCCATTTCATGAAACAGCGTTTCAAGATCAATCCAGCCCCCCTGAGGGTTCATGACCAGGTGGATTTCGTTTGGGATCTTCAAGGCAAAGCTCATGGCCTGCGCACCCTTCTTGGAAGAATGGTCGATGTGTAAATGGATACCGGAAATCTCTTTGAGCACTATCTTCCATTGCTCAAAAAAGCGTAGATGTTTAGTCAAAGGGATTTCGTCCGGAAAAAGGTGATCGAATTCACCCAGTCCGAGGAGATAGACGCCGTCAAACCGATTCAGTTCACACATGGGGACCCCCAGCGTCTGCTGTGCCCATGATTCCATGGCTTTGAAGTACAATGTTTCTGTCTCTGACAATATGTCTTTGATTTTTGTGACATAGGCTTTGTAATCGACCTTTTTCTTGTCTTTGCAGTATGCTGAATAACCGGTGTAACCGAATTCCTCATCAAGCAACTGGAGCAAGTACTCCCAGCAGCTCAGCGCAAAGGGTTTCAGAAATTTACAAAGCTCGCTTGTCTCTTTTTCTATGAGGCGATGTTTTTCAAGATCGCTTTGCTTCTGGCACCAGGATAGAATATCTTTGAAGTAGATTTTTTCACCATCAACACTGGCAGATGCTCCCTTCATCCACGTAAATAATTCATTCTCAAAGGGGAAAAGGCGGTACTGCAAATAGTGTCCCAGGAGACCATGAAAGATCCTTTCCCTTTTTATGGTCTGCACCTCTTTCTTGCTCACCTTGATTATGGTGGCGGGATTCAGCATGTCACCCAGACCATCGTACAGAGCAGGGAGAGAGAAGTCAGGTTCGTTTCCCTGCGACAGATCCAGTGCCCGGGATGTTAAGCGGTAGTTCAGAGTCAGAAGCACCTGCTCAACTACCGCAAGATCAATAGAGTCTTTGTTTTTGATGTGAGACTTGTCCATACGTTTCATCTATAGGTTCGAAAGGGCATTGGGGCAGTACAAAAAATAAGTGTTACAATTTGATGGTCTTGTAAGAAAGTGAAATTAGACGAAGCCGTTAACTATTATCAGGAAATCGAACACAAGGCAACAAACGAAAAATTATCGACAAATTCCATAAGCCGACGTGTCCCAAGTGCAGGGGGTCGGATCCTGAAAAACCTCTTAACCGCAATGCGACTTGATGCTATATATGTTGTGCTTAGTTTGTCCTTGACTCACAAGAACAATTTTTTTATACTCCTTTCCCGGAAAAGCAACGTCTTATCACACAAAAAAGCACTTGCGATATAAACGTAAATTTTTTACTTTAGCTTGTCGCGTTAACGATAATGAACCTTTCAGGAGATCTGCATGATGGCGGCGGTAATCAGCAAAGCTAACCACTTTCTGCGCCCCGAAATGACGCGGTACATCATCCAGCGACTTGAGCGGGGCCACTCAATCAACCTGTACGGCCCACCGGGCTTAGGCAAGACACGTCTGTTGGAGGACATCCGGGATGGTGGAATTGAGGGCATATGCGTAGCGTTTGTTTCGTTCAGGGGATATTGTGACAGCTACGGCGGGTTTTGCAGGGCCGTCGCCGCGGCAGGTGGGGTCACCGGGAAAACGCCGGACAGCATGAGCGCCGTCGTTCAGGAGCTAACCAGTACCGGCAAATCAGTGTTCCTGCTCATCGACGACTTTCAGTACCTTCCTGAAAACCCCGATGTTGACCCCCTGTTTGACCAGCGATTCATTGAAGCTCTGAACTGTATCAAGAACATGTCCGGAATCTCCCTTCTCGCGGTGTCGCTGAAGCCGCTACACACGCTTACGTTGTTTATCAAACAAAAACCGGTCACATCTGTTTTGAATTTGGACCCCGTTGAGGTCACGTCGCTTTTGAACCATGAAATCCACAACGAGCTCGTGCGTCGTTTTCCACCGGCAGTTCTGAAAAAAGGAGAAGCAGTGCATCTATCCAGCCATCTGAACGGGCAAGAAAGAATATACGAGGTGCTGGAATACTACGAGCCCAAAATCCTTTCCAAAAGCAGCCGGGGATTGGACGACGAAATGCTTCAAGTGTGGCTGCAACAGTTCAAAAAAGCACACAAGAAATCACCCTTCAAAACGATTTCAAGGCTCACCAAAGGCTTGAAATGTTGGAATCTGGTGCTCAATCCGATAAGGCCGGTGTTCCAAAAGATGAAGCAGACACTTCAAGGACCCATTGGCTCAATCATTT
>JAYEFW010000188.1:0-3117 GCA_034658795.1 Thermodesulfobacteriota bacterium | reverse complement strand
GTCATCGGCTTCCGCAAGGGAACCGTTCCCATGATGAATGAGCCATGTTTTGTGAAAACCCCGGAAGATGTAAAAGAACTTGTATGGGACAGCAACTGCGGCATAAATCTGGCAAACTACCTGACCGACAGAAAAGAAAAAATAGGTATAATTGCCAAGGGTTGCGATTCAAGGAATATTGTAACCCATATAATAGAAAACAAGATAAAAAGGGAGCAACTTTTTATAATCGGTGTGCCGTGCAAAGGAATGATTGATAAAAATAAAATAACTTCCTTGTTTGAAAATGAAATAAATGAAGTCTCGGAAGACGAAGAAAATATAATTGTGAAAGGCGAAGGTTTTGAGAAGACCTTAAATAAAACTGATGTATTACAAGAAAACTGCAAAATATGCATGCATAGAAATCCCGTTATTTACGACGAGCTTGCTGCCGATCTTTTAGATGAACAAAAAAATATAGATAGATATGAGGATGTGCGCAAAATCGAGGACATGGCGACCGAAGATAAATGGAAATATTTTGATGATCTCCTATCTCCCTGCATTCGCTGTTATGCTTGCAGGAATGCATGTCCTCTCTGCTACTGTCCCACATGCTTCGTGGATGAATCAAAGCCCCAGTGGGTAGGTAAAAGTACAGATCCTATTGATATAAGGACATTTCATTTCCTAAGGGCTTACCACTGCGCAGGCAGATGTACTGACTGCGGCGCTTGTGAACGCGCATGTCCAATGGGAATAAAAGTAAGGTTATTCACAAAAAAACTGGAAATGGACTGTCTTGAACTTTATGGCTGGGAAGCAGGTCTGTCCTTAGATGAACGGCCGCCACTTGATACATACAAACCAGATGATCCGGAAGATTTTATTAAATAAAAGACAAGAATTCACCACGGAACGATACGGAGTTTCACTGAAAAATTATAAGCAATAAGTACACTATAAGAATATTAAATTTGAACCTAGATTACGAGCCGATGTCTTGGTAGAAAACAAGGGCATAAAAAAATAACAAAGCAGGACAAAGCCCAATTCTCTCAAAACAACTCGCTTGAGAGCAGGCCTATTGATAATTCAGTGTAATTCCGTGAAAATCCGTGGTGAGCTATTACAATAAAAGGCAAATTTTATGAAGTACATAAATATCGACAAAAAAAACTGGGCCAACGGACTCGAAAATTTATATGGAAATTATAGATTATTTGGCCCTGTAAAAAATAATAAACATCATATTTTTAAAGAACTCGGTAAAGGTGAACTCCCGGATCTTAATTATCTTAATACACTTCCTTCACCAAAATCCATTGCTTTTCCACAATCTGAAACAATGTTTGAATATTCGTTAGATGAAAACAAAAAAGATCATCATATATTAAAAGAAATAAATAAAGATTATTCACCGCGGGCTTTAATAGGAATAAGGCCATGTGATGCAGCATCTTTTCTGCTTGTCAAACGTAACTTTGACACACCTGAATATAAAGATCCTTATTGGCTACGCGCCTATGAGGCAACAATATTTATAGGGCTGGCGTGCAGTAGTCCATGCAGCACATGCTTCTGTACAAGTGCTGGTTGCGGGCCTTTTCACGAAGACGGACTTGATCTGCTCCTCGTTGATGAAGGGAAAAACTTTATTGCAAAAATTTTAACTCCAAGAGGTGAAAAGTTTATAAAATCTGCAGGATGGGAAACCGAGACCGACCCCACTGTCGCAGAAAAAATAATCAAAAACATGAAAATAAAGGCGGAAGAAAAGATAGCTTCTTTTGTCTCAACTGATCAGCTTAAAAACAAATCAACCACCAGGCTGTATGATGCGACCTTTTGGGACGATATAGCTTTTGCATGCATAAACTGCGGAACATGTACCTATGTTTGCCCAACATGCTGGTGTTTCGACATACAGGATGAAGTCAGCAAAAACTCAGGCTTACGTATGCGCAACTGGGATAGCTGCATGTATCCTTTGTTTACAATCCACGGCACTGGATACAATCCGAGAAACACCAAGGTGCAAAGAGTTCGTCAGCGTTTCATGCACAAACTTAAATATTATGTGGACAGATACAATGACGGAATTCAATGTGTAGGATGCGGGCGCTGCATTCGATTATGTCCGGTTAATATCGATATACGAAAGGTCTGCGATATTATGAACAATTATGGTAGCAGTTCACGGCTTGAAACTTGAAATTGGGAAGAACGGTACAAAAGCATGAATGCCCAATTTCTAATTTCTAATTTCAATCGCTCAAATGGAGGAATACTTTGCAAAATCCGTACCTTCCTTATCCGGTTCGCATTGATGAAATAATAACTGAAACCGAAGATAAAAATCTCAAAACATTCAAACTGGTTTTTTTAAACCCTGATGATGAAAAAAAATTTTCATATATGCCGGGTCAGTTTGCCGAACTTTCTGTGGCAGGAAAAGGTGAAGTACCCATTGGGATTGCATCGTCTCCAACTGAAAAAGGATATCTAAAGTTTACTGTCAACAAGGTTGGACTGGTTACAACTTGCCTCCATTCAATGAAACCCGGTGATATTATAGGCGTTCGCGGGCCGCTTGGCCGCCATCTCTGGGATACATTGAAAGGAAAAAATGTAGTAATAATCGGCGGCGGTTTTGCCTTTACTACTCTCCGTTCATCCATAGTATATATGCTTGATCCTTTAAATCGTATGAATTTTAAAGATATTAATGCTATATACGGTTCCAGATCTCCCGGAATGCTGCTCTACAGGGATGAACTTGCAGTATGGGAAACTCGTGATGATATAAATATGCATATTACTGTGGATGGTACAGATGACCCGGACTGGAAATACAATGTCGGTTTTGTACCGACCATCACAGAACAAAAAGCGCCACCTGGGGATTCAGACACATATGCTTTAATCTGCGGCCCCCCCATTATGATCAAGTTTACCCAGCCTGTGCTTGACAAACTCGGATACGCCCATGATCATATAATAATGTCACTTGAAATGCGGATGAAATGCGGCATAGGAATATGCGGCCGATGCAATATCGGAAAAGAATATGTATGCAAAGATGGTCCGATTTTTACACTGGCAGAGTTGGATAATATGCCAAAAGAATATTAG
>JAYEFW010000187.1:1885-3119 GCA_034658795.1 Thermodesulfobacteriota bacterium | reverse complement strand
AAGGTCCACCAAATAGATGTCCCTTCCTTTCATACTTATGATTGAACCTCGTGGCATACTGCGAGAATATGTCCCGCATGGCATCATAGAGATTTCCCTCCTCTGGTCTGAACAGCAAATGGATATGATTCGGCATCATGCAGAATGTGTATACTTCGATCCTGTACTTTTCGGCAATTTGCTTTAACAGGCCTATCATCAACAAATAGTCGTCATCTTCCAGAAACAGTGGTTCTTTACCTGCCGCCCTCTGGGTGATATGGGAAACCAAACCCGCAGTATTCAACTTTCGTGTTGCACGAAAATACCGCTTAATCCTACCTTTTTTGATCAGATCAATCGCATCCATAGTCAAATTTTACCCAAAACAGCCTTGAGCTGAAATGGGTAAAGATACAGTTTTCAGTGAAACTCCGTGTTGTTCCGTGGTGAACTTTTACCCAATTTCAAGTTTCAAGCAGTGATCGGCTTTTAATCCACTTTGGGTCTGATTCCCCGCAGCAGCTTGCTGCCGTGCCATAATATCCGCATCCGTAAAAAATACACAAGAATGCTTTAACATCATTTTCAGGATGCTGATTTCTCTCCGAAGGTTAGAAATGATGATCGGCTTTATACCATATCTACAAGGTCATCTTCTTTCTTGCCAAGTGAGATTGTGCCGGAATGATGGGCCGCAGGCCACAACCAATCCTCAGTAATGTCAGTTTTAAGATTTATCTCATCTGCGATACCAGCCAACATGTTATGAAGTTTTTTAATCATTCCCTTATAAATTTCCAGTTCATCTTCTGTGATACTCCAATCAACTTCAAGACCTGAAGCATCATACGACACATAACTCTTTCCACGTTTCTGTTCGAAAAGAAAAAGAATATTATATATCCGGCCGGGGATATTGACCCCAAACACATGTGAAAATATTTCTGCCAGGACATCCGGATGAAACAGTTTCAAGGAGAACATATTCCTGATTCTATCCATACCGCTGATAGCCCCTAATAATGGCTTATATTTATATACTCGAGTTTTCGAAAAACAGTTCTTTGACAAATAAAGTTTTGGCACCTTTATTGCTTCATGCTGCCAGATCCAATTGTTCTTCGACGGCTTTTTCTATAATAATTAGTTCCTTACGTTTCTTGCGTTTTCTAATAATGTTTTTCTTTTCAACCTCAAACCATTTCTTAAGAAAATCCTCATCGTTTTGAACTATATCAACAAAAGCTTCCAT
>JAYEFW010000187.1:0-1785 GCA_034658795.1 Thermodesulfobacteriota bacterium | reverse complement strand
TGGATCTATACTTTGAATAATCCGGTGTTTTCCTGCTATGGAATTTAACCGGCCTGTAATAATCTTTGTATGATAAATGGTTTTTTCTTCTTTGCCTTTTTCTTTGTCAGCAGCAAAGCCACATTTGGTAAACGTTAAGATATTTTTAAAAACCTTCGGCAATGTTATCAAATCGTATTGATTCTTTGCCAACCTGCCTTTAGGGGTAAGTTTCGGTTTCTTGCATGGAGTTCTGACGGTGTAGATATCTTTTATTTCAACAACATAACCTAATTTTAACCGTTTGAGTTCTTTTATAAACGGCCCGATTCCAAACCATGAATCAGCCAGAACAGCACAGTTGGGGAATCTATTGTTTATAACCCACTCCAACATCTTAACAGCAAGATCATATTTGGATATGCAAACAGCCTTCAGGTTGGTTTTAAGGGCATGATCAAAAAGAACGAATACCCCATGAATCCACTTGCAATAATTGGTGTGATGCCGCATGGTATCGTCTATTATAAAATATCCATTTTTGATTTTGTACAAATGCATTACTTGCAGGGCATAAAGCCGCTGCATTTTATCTGTTGAAAACTTTGCATGGGACATAAAATGCGATAAAGTGCTTACACATTTTTCTTCTAACCACATACGGTTAATTTCTGACAGACAAAACTTTGAGCCAAGCACTAAAGCAGTTGCGATCAAAGTCAGATTATAAAATTGACTATTCGTTAGAGCCGGCTGAAGAAATGCGAGTCCGGAAACTATAAATGGGAGACGTTACTCATTTGCAGGTATCTTCTGATTGTATTTCTTGATACCTGGAGTTCATTAGCAATGGCACGAATAGAATACCCGTTGCCATCATCATATAGCAATTTAATTTTATGAATCATATTCCACCTCTTCATTTGTTCCTCCTTATTGAAAATAATGAGGAACTTTAAGCAACATATTAATTATAATGCCAATACTTATTATGCTGCCTGTAAAAGTTAATTGTTTGAGGTGGGTCAGTTTTATTGTCCGCTACTGGGTCATTATAAATGACCGTTAACAATTTTACTATTTAGTCTTCAGTAACGGGTCGAGGCACTTGATAGGAGAGTAATACCCATGGCGTATAAAATCATTCAAGACGTTATTGGCTCTTTTTAAATCAATTCGTCCACTTTGCACAAGCGTTAACAACACACCAATACTTCCGACAATCGAACTCCTTCCCGCAGGGCAATGCCCCTGGCATCCCTGTCATCGCTCAGGAAATCACACTTCCTTGTAATTGCGATCGCCAGACAAGAGGCTTCGCCGATATCTAACTGCCTCCGGAGAGATCGAAAAAGGGCTTTTTCCCGTCTGCCCCTCACCTGGACTATCCTTAACCACGTCAGATCACTCTCAGGCAAAACCCCGATATTCACCCCTCTTAAAAATTCTGCTGAGACGAGGTCAGTTGTCGCCCCTTTATTGCCGGCAAACAAACAAAGTAACTGTAAATCACCGGCTAAAGCAAAATTCGACAAAACCGTATTGTCCAGTAATATCATTATGAAAAGGACTCAACCTGCATAGAATGAGCCGTCTCCCACTCTGCCAGGACCTCTTCCACAGAAGTTACGCCAAGCCTGAGCGGAATTCCTATTTTCTGCCACCGCTTTCGCAAAACAACCGGATGTTCATCCAAAAGCTCTGCGGCTTTGCCAAGATTAATGTCACCATCAAGATATGCGCTCATAACTACTTTTTCTTTAAGCCCCTTGTCATGATCTAATAAACTGAGTATCTTCTTCTCCG
>JAYEFW010000186.1:5988-13010 GCA_034658795.1 Thermodesulfobacteriota bacterium | reverse complement strand
CTGACCGGACAGACACCGGTACAACTGCCACATGCAAAACATTCTTTGACATTTTCACCTTCCGGAAGTTCTGCTACTTCAAACTTAAATCGAGGTTCTAAATCTTCTTTATATATTGTCATAATTTTCTGCTCTTTAAGTGCCTAAAATGCCTAAAGTTGTGGCTTTATATTAATTCTGTAAATGTATGAATCTTCGATAAAAGTTCCATTAATTGTATTTCTCGAAAATCTAATTCCAGAAATTTCATCTCCTGTGGATATGGCCGATCTCAGTAGATTAACAAATGTATCTGAAGTGTCTGTCACACTAACATCATTTAGAGATACAACTAGCTCCAATTCATTGGCCTTTTTGTTTGCCTCGACAACTCGCTTATAGAACTGTCTTGGCCCATCATGCTTAACGAATCGGGACACAATAATAAGCTTCCAACGTTTTTCATCTGGAAAGAACATCCAAAATGCGGCCTGTACATCAGCATCAGACTCATCAAGTCTTTCAACAAGCCTTTTTCCAACCTCAATCATTGGATCTGAAAGAAGCTCTGTTACCACCAATTCTTTAGCCATTTCAAAACTCCTGATTGATCGTTCGTTATTGCCTCGAAAAAATCCTTAACCTTTGTTTTTTCCATTACCGGTTCATATCGAGCTGTTTCAGACCAGTCTTTGGCTACAGCCCAATTGAGTTTAAAATTTTCATCCTGATTTTTTTGTTCAGACAACTTTCGTTTTAGACCCGCCACCCCCAACAACTCAGATAACTTATGTGTATGAGAAGCATTGGCAAGCTGCTTGTCAGGAAAGTCATTTTCACGAACCTGTTTTGTTATGCATGCTTTAAAAGCACATTCTAATGCGTATCCAAGAAGATAATATGCGCCCTGGTAACATTCATTTTCAAGAAGGACTGTTGCCTCCTTTACTCTGATCTCTACCAGGATTTGAAGGTCGGTTTTATTCATTTGGTCTTCGATACCTCACATTTTCTCAAATACATACACAACGACAGGCAGATATAACATGGCAGAATGCCTTAACTTTAGGCATTTTAGGCACTATTTAATTGCCGACAACTGGTTGTCAGTCTCGGCTACTAACCCTTTTTTGCTAAATGCTGCCACATATTTTTCAATATCAGTTCCGGATATTCCTATCTTTTTGGTCAACTCGTCAAAAGAAATCGGCCCTTGTTTTTGTATGCGAAGTAAAGTCTCATTTCTATCTATCTCAGTACTTATTGACTTTGTCAGCTTCTCATTCACCTTATCCTTTATTTGCTGATCAGAATAATCACCTTCTTTGCGGAATCCTTTAGTAAGGTTGCCCAGCCCTGTCCGCAATTTTGCTTTCTCAAGCGCACTTTTCGCCGCCAAAAGCTTGATTTGCAACTCATCCTTACTAACGCCCCCGAGCTCTCCCAAAGGACCAAGAGACTTGATTCTATCGGTAAAATCAGTGATCAACTTTACAAATCGCGGACCCTCGGCTGCTGATGCCCATTTCAATACAAAACGGTCGCTATCAATACCGATCTTTGCCAGTATCTTCCTGACAAATTCCTCCATTATCATTGCGTCATAATTACCAACCTGGTAATGACATTCTCCAAGGTGTCAGCCACCCACAAAGACACCGTCTGTTCCGACACAAAAGGCATCTATAATAAAAAGGGGGTCCATTCTCCCTGTACACATCATGCGAATCGTTCTAACATTCGGCGGGTATTGATACCGTGACACACCCGCTGAATCTGCGGCCGCGTAACAGCACCAGTTACACATGAATCCAAGTATCTTAGGGTTGAACTCGTTACCCATTGATCCTCCTATCCTCCAAAGGCCTTTATTTGAGACCTAATCTGTTCGGTTGTAAAACCGCCCATAGATATAGCCAGTGTGGGACAATGGGATGCACAAATCCCACAGCCTTTACAAGAAGCAGAAATTGTTTGTGCTTTTTTCTTTTTATCTACCTTGACCATTTGAATCGCCTGATACGGGCAAAGGCTTACGCAAATACCGCATCCAATGCAAATTTCAGGATTTACTTTAGATACAATCGGCTCTACTGACACGACACCTTTTGCCAGAGGCAGAGCTGCCTTGCCGGCAGCAGATTTTGCCTGAGCAATAGATTCATTAACCGGTTTTGGGGAATGGGCAAGACCGCACATGAATATACCGTCAACAGAAAATTCAACCGGACGAAGCTTGACATGTGCCTCCAGGAAAAAGTTATCCTTTGTCACAGGTACCTTAAGAATCTTTGACAGGCTATCAACATCGTTCGGTACTATTCCAACGCTCAGTACGAGAAGATCCGGCTCAAGGGTAATATCATCATCAAGCATTTCATCAAAAAAGGTAACGGAAAGCTTGCCGTCCGTGTCAGTTGCAACAGGCGCTTTTTCCTTGTCATAATTGACAAAAACAACGCCTTTTTCTCTTGCCTTTTTATAGTAGTCTTCCATAAACCCGTAAGTGCGTATATCTCTGTAAAGAATATAAATATTGGCATTCGGGTATTTATCTAAAATCCGTAGAGCATTTTTCACGGCCTGGCCGCAGCATACCTTGCTGCAATAAGAAAGGTCATCCCCCCGGGAACCAACGCATTGAATCATAACAACCTGTTGGAGATCTTTCTCCAGGGCACCGGAAGAAATAGCATCTTCCAGTTCTATCTGGGTTATAACCTGCCTGGACGTTTCGTAACAATACTGCTTTGGCTCATACGGACGGCCACCGGTGGCAATAATGATTACACCGTGCTCAATAACTTGTGTCCCCAAAGCAGAAGAAATGTTAGTGGTAAAGTTCCCCACATAGCCGGATACGCTTTCAACCTCAGCTCCAGTATAAACTTGTATCAAGTCATTGGAAGCTATCTTTTTCTCAACTTCTTTAACTGTTTTTCTTGGGTCCTCACCAGATAGCAGAGCGCTCACATTCCTCAAATTGCCGCCAAGTTTGTCGGACTTTTCTATTAGAAAGGTCTCAAATCCTTGCTCCGCCATACTCAACGCCGCTGTCATTCCTGAAATTCCACCACCTATGATTAGTGCTTTCGGTATAACAGGAATCTGCTGTTCCGGAAGCGGTTGAGACAGGCTGGACTTTGCAACCGCCATCCTGACCAGATCCTTTGCTTTCTCGGTAGCTTCTTCAGGTTCTCCTGCATGCACCCACGAACACTGGTCCCTGATGTTTACCATTTCAAACAGAGCGCGGTTCAGACCCGTATCCCTTAGTGTTTCCTGAAATAATGGTTCATGTGTACGTGGTGTGCAGGCAGCAACTATAACCCTATTAAGATTATGCTCTTCAATTTTTTCCTTTAAGATGTATTGAGCATCCTGAGAACAAGCATACAGGCTTTGATCCGCATAAGCAACACAGTCAAGAGTTGATGCGTATTCTCTAACTGCAGCAACGTCAATAACACTTGCAATATTGCTTCCACAGTGACACACAAAAACACCTATTCTTGGCTCATCTTCTATCACAAGCTCTGCGGGGTATTCTTTTTTTTCAACCTGGCTGCCCCTCACTTTATTCAGCAATGAGTCAACAGAAGCCACAGCACCGGTTGCTTCCGTAACGCTCTCAGGGATATCTTTTGGCCCTCCGAAAGCACCTGCCACAAAGATACCCTGTCTTGATGTCTGAAGAGGAGTAAAAGCCTGAGTGCTGCAAAATTCGTACTTATTAATATCAATACCGCAGTTGCGGGCAAGATCATCAGCGCCTTCAGGTGATTCCAAACCTTCAGAAAGAACAACCATGTCAAAAGATTCACCGTGATGAACACCTCGACCATCAACGTATGATATCCTCAATTGCTCCCCTTGTTCCTGAATTCCCGCAATACGGGATCTGACAAATTTGATGCCGTATTTTTCCCTGGCTCGTTGACGGGATGCATCAAATTCCTTTCCCTGGGTCCTCATATCCATATAAAATATGGTTATATCAAGATCAGGGTCGTGTTCTTTTGCCACAGATGCCTCTTTAATTGCATACATACAGCAAACTGAAGAACAGTATCCATTTCCACATGTTTCATCCCTTGATCCTATACACTGGAGGAATGCAATATTTTTTGGATGGCGCTGATCCGACGGCCTGACAATCACCCCTTCAGTAGGACCTGATGCACAAGTTAACCGCTCGAATTCTAAACTTTTAAGCACATCAGGATATTTACCGAAACCGTAGCGGCTAAGAACTTCATCATCAATACGACCAAACCCCGGAGTCAATATTACAGAACCTACGGATAGATCGTGTTCTTCTTCTTTTTGATTGAAATCTATGGCCTGCGCCTGACATGTTGAAACACAGATACGACACATCTCATGATTTATAAAAAGACACTCTCTGGGATCGATATAAAAACTCGACGGCACTGCCTGGGCATAATCTTTATGAAGGCTCTTTGTTAAAGCAAGGCCTTCATTGAAAATATCTGCGGTTATAACTGGGCAATACATAGTGCATGTGCCGCAGGCCGTGCAAAGATCCTGGTTTATGTATCGCGGAGCAGTATACACGTGAGCGGTAAAGTTCCCTGCCTCACCCTGAACAGATTCTAATCGAGCGTTTGTCAGTATCTTTATGTTTGGAGACCGACCGGCCTCAACTAACTTTGGTCCAAGTATTCAGATAGCACAGTCATTAGTAGGGAAGGTCTTGTCTAATCGAGCCATTACCCCGCCAATTGATGCGGATTTCTCAACAAGGTAAACAAAATAACCCAGTTCAGAAAGATCCAAAGATGCCTGAATACCTGCCACACCGCCGCCCACAACCAGGACGGAACCTTTTTTAGTTTCTTTACTGTTTTTCATTTTTATGTTTCCAAATCACGTCTCATTTCCATATCATAGAGAACTCTTTCCTTGGTTTCCTGGATACCCAGAGCCTCCCGCCCTTTTTCAATACGCTGGATCATCAATTGGGCCATCTTTACCGGATCGGATTCAACCGCCCACATTCCACCGTACAGGTCTTCAAACTCTTTGAACAGAAAATCAGTCAAAACCTTGCTGCCTGTTGTTGGAAATGTTCTCCCAAATACTACAAAAACGCCGCTTGCTACAAAATAGTGCCCGATTGATACGGCTTTTTCGCTCATCCACTCCGGTGCACACCCTGCTGCCGGGACCTGGTACAAATCGTCTCCAAGTCCTCCCTCACGTACAATTGCTGTTGCAGCCATCAGAATCCGGCTGTTGTCCACACATGATCCCATATGCAATACCGGCGGCAGACCTACTGTCTCGCAAACCTCTCTCAAGCCAGGCCCTGCCAGCTCTGCAGCTTCAGGAGTCAGAAGTCCCGCGCGCCCGCATGCAGTAGCAGCACAGCCCGTGACAAGGACCAGGATATTGTTGGCTATTAACTCCTTTACCACTGTGGTATGTACGTGTCCGGAACGGACGCGCATGCTGTCACATCCTACAACTGCACCGACCCCTCTAATTCTGCCGTTTATAATATTGTCATTCAAGGGACGATATGATGCACGAAAAGTCCCTCCCAGCATATGATTGATGGTTTCGTGACTGAATCCCGCCACAATATCCATTTTGTTTTGCGGGATATTGATCTCTCCTCTCTGCGGAAATCTATCAATTGCGCGCTGGATGATCTGACGTGCTGTGTCCACTGCATTATGATGATGCACCTCTATATGCTCGGCGCCCGGTATCTGAACCCTGTCAGAGGTAGTAATCACCTCAGTGTGAAAACAGCCGGCTACTGTCGGCAGGGACTGCATGATACATTGAACATCTACCACCATTATCTCTACCGCACCCGTTGCAAGAACAATTTCCTGCTGGATAAAACTGCCTGCAACAGGAATCCCGTGACGCATGAGAACCTCATTACCAGTACAGCAGACACCGACTAAATTGATTCCTTTTGCCCCAACCTTTTTGGCTGCCTCGATCATCTCCGGTTCCTGGGAAACCAAAACCATTGCCTCAGACAGGATCGGCTCATGACCGTGAACAACCACGTTGACCTCGTCTTTGGAAAGGGTGCCGAGGTTGACCACTGCCCGGATCGGAACCGGTGTCCCGAACATGATATCCTGCAGTTCGGTTGATATCATGGAACCACCCCAACCATCTGCCAGGGCACATCTGGTGGCCTGGAGAATCAGGTTGCGATAATCCTGGTCGGTACCCATATGGGTCCGATGCATTATCTCAACAACTTCCCGCTGTATGCCGCGAGGTAGAACTCCATTTTTTTTCCATACTTCCTGCCGCTTTTTAGGAGCACGTTTTATGCAATATAAGCCCCCTTCCTGCCTGCCGAATTCAGCCAATGCCTTTTCACCCACCTCAATGGCGATATCTTTCGTGCTTCGGCCTTCAGTCTTTATTTCAAAAATCTCTGCCAGTGCACGCAGTTTCTTTTCATCCTTTATTTTGTAGTCTGATTCTCCCCTGGCCGCAGCCAAAAAAGCCAGCGCCGTCTCCAGGCCATGATCCATATGTGCAGATGCTCCTCCGGCAACCATACGGCAAAAATTGCGTGCCGCTACAGTGGCAGGAGTAGCGCCGCAAAGCCCTATTGACTCAGGCACATCTTCTATCATCATACATGGCCCAAAGGAACAAGTTCGACAGCAGGTTCCCCCCTGACCAAAAAGGCATGGTTCAACAGCACGCCTGTTCATACGCTGTATATAGGTAACAACCCCCTGTTTCTCAGCTTGCTCCGCAACACATGTGCTGCCCTCGCAATCAATGCCCATACAGCGCTGGGCGACACCTATGGGAGATCTTTTTGTTGCCATAGTCAGTCCTCCGACATTAGCGATCAGCTTCAGCCAATCTATTCTTTAACTAAAGAGTATTTCTTGCTGCTTCCATCGTATTCTTCATCAGCATAACAATTGTCATGGGTCCTACACCACCCGGCACAGGTGTTATTGCAGCAGCTTTTTCTTTAACACTATCAAATTCAACATCACCTACTAAAATCGCCTTTCCTTCAGGCG